>JAGQUY010000229.1 GCA_020438245.1 Bacteroidota bacterium | reverse complement strand
CATGATCAGGGTTGCAAAATCCGCAGGATCTTGAAAAACGCGGCCACTTGTAAAGTATGGTTTACCTTTGACTCTTTGATCACACTTCGCGTACTTTACTCAAGACAATTTATCTAGGGACTCCTGCATGGAAGATGCACTGCTCGTTCACCGACTCCAATTCGCTTTCACAATCACCTTTCACTACCTCTTCCCTCAGCTCACCATGGGGTTGGGGTTTCTAATTGTCCTTTTCAAGGTTCTGGCCCTTCGGCGCAAAGACGAACGGTACCATGCAGCCGCGCGTTTTTGGGCTAAAATATTTGCCATTAATTTTACCATGGGTGTGGTCACCGGTATCCCCATGGAATTTCAATTCGGAACCAACTGGGCCCGATTTTCAGCTTTTGCAGGAGGTGTGATCGGGCAGACGTTGGCCATGGAAGGACTTCTTGCGTTTTTTCTGGAATCGACGTTCCTTGGACTGTTCATCTTCGGGGAAAAAAAGCTAGGTCCGAAAATGCATCTGTTCTCCGCGGTCATGGTCTGGGTCGGTTCCTGGTTATCGGCCTACCTGATCGTGGCAACCAATGCATGGATGCAACATCCCGTAGCTTTCGACATGGCGCCTGATGGATCCGTGTATATCAACAGTTTCTGGGGTCTGCTTTTCAACCCATGGGCCGGACCGCAATATGCACATACGATCATTGCAAGTATCATCACTGCTTCCTTCGTCGTCGCAGCGACCGGCGCCTATTATGTACTCGTTGAGAAATATCCCGAATATGGAAAATTGTTTTTGAAAATGGCCGTGCCGGTGGCGGCTGTCGCCTGCCTCATGGCGGCCATGCCGACCGGAGACATGCAAGGCAAGAATGTGGCCTTGCATCAGCCTGTTACACTCGCTGCGATGGAAGGTTTATTCGAGACCAAGGAAGGCGCTGAGATAGTGCTCATTGGTCAACCGGATATGGAAAAACTGCGGATTGACAACCCGATCGCCGTTCCCAAGATGTTAAGTTTTCTCACATTTAACCGTTGGGGAGCAGAAGTCAAGGGTCTGGACGCCTTTCCACGCGAAGACTGGCCGACCAACATCCCGCTTTTGTATTACAGTTATCATATCATGGTCGGACTTGGGACACTATTTATGGCGATAATGGGATTTGCTTTTCTATTTCTGATTCGTAAGAACTTGTGGAACAAGCGATGGATGCTGTGGATTCTGTTCCTGAGCTTTCCATTTCCATACATCGCCAACATTGCCGGATGGTGGACGGCGGAATTGGGACGCCAGCCCTGGCTTGTTTATAACCTTATGCGCACGTCCGACGGTACATCGACCGTAGTCTCTGCCGGAAACGCCCTGTTCACGTTAATCGGGTTCGGAGGAATGTACTTTTTGATCGGCCTGCTGTTCATCCTGCTCGTAATGAAAGCGATCCATGCAGGTCCCGAAAAATTTGAAAGCGCAGGTTAGCGATATGGAAACATTTTGGTTCGTCATCGTTGCCTATTCATTGGCCTTGTATGTCGTTCTTGACGGATTCGACCTGGGTGCAGGCGTACTCCACTTGTTCGTAGCAAAAACCAATGAAGAGCGCCGTTCCGTTCTTAATGCCATCGGTCCCGTTTGGGATGGTAATGAAGTTTGGCTTCTTGCCTCCGGCGGAATTCTTTATTTTGCATTCCCCCGCGTATATGCTTCCGCCTTCAGCGGATTTTATCTGCCCTTGATTATTGTACTCTGGCTGTTGATGTCCCGCGCCCTCGGTATTGAGCTGCGTCACCACGTCAATCATCCAATGTGGCAGTCGTTCTGGGATGCCGCGTTCGGGTTCGGCAGCATGTTGCTCGCTGTTTTCTTCGGAGCGGCACTTGGAAACGTGGTTAGAGGCGTGCCTTTAGATTCGAACGGACTATTTTTTCTCCCTCTCTGGACAACTTTTGACGTGACCGGTGACCCGGGCGTACTCGATTGGTTTACGGTGCTCATGGGCTTAACCGCATTGGTGATTCTCACCATGCATGGTGCATCGTATCTTCTGATGAAGTGCGAAGGCGCGGTTTACAACCGTTGCCGAAATTTGCTTAAGGGCAGGCTTTGGATTATGGACGTCATCATGATTGTTTCACTCATTGCAAGTATTGATGTTCGGCCTGATTTCTGGGAGCACTACGTCAACGATGTCTGGGGCTGGATTTTTCCGATCGGAGTACTGGCCGGAAGACTGTGGATGTTTGTCAGTTTACGCCGCGAGCAGGCCCACCGCGTCTTTCTTGGCAGTTGTGTGATGATTGGTTCCGCACTTGGAGCAACCGCATTTGCAATTTTTCCCAGATTACTGCCTCACCCTACCGACCCTTCGTTGGATTTGACCGTGTTCAATTCCGCCGCTCCTGCCTACGGACTTCAAGTGGGGGTTGTTTGGTGGTCGTTGGGAACGGTACTTGTCATCGGCTATTTCTCTTACCTGTTCTATTCCATTCGCGGGAAGGTCAAACTTGACGACCACGGTTACTAGTCGTCTTCAGGACAACGTGCAAGTGGGTGTTGGAGTTGCTGTCTTGAAGAACGATTTGGTACTTATCGGGAAAAGAATCAACAGTCACGGTGCACATACCTGGTCTTTTCCCGGAGGACACGTCGATTTTGGAGAGAATCCCTCAGAAACCGGACGGAGGGAAGTATTGGAGGAAACGGGCGTTCACGTTACCAATATCCAACCATTGGCATTCACTTCTGATGTTTTTGCAAATGAGAAACTTCACTATAT
>JAGQUY010000228.1:9409-11425 GCA_020438245.1 Bacteroidota bacterium | reverse complement strand
GAATTCGGGCTGATCTGAACGACCGGACTTTTTATTCGCCCTATGACAAAATGGATTTCAATATTCACATCAGCGTGGGCGTGTCACAGTTCCCGGAAGATGGCAAAGAGGCCGATGTATTGCTGCGCTGCGCCGATGAGGCCTTGTATGAAGCCAAAGAAACCGGAAGAAACCGTGTAGTCGTATATAATCCCGCCTCGGATATTTTCAAAGAAAAGATCAGCAAGCTTAAGTTTTGAGCCGGATTTCCATTCAGCGCCTTGAACTGCTCAGGGAGAACCTTGAGTTTTTTCTCCATTCGGTGAGTGGACACGAGAAGTCTGCATTAATAGAAGAAACAGGATCCATTTGGGGCGATGAGTACTACGCGCTGTACGAAATGAACGACGAAGTATTTCTTTTCCACCTCAGCCGCAAATCTCTCTCCGAACTTTTCATTTTTGAAAATGTTCCGGCGGGTTTGGAGTATCTCGCAAAAACAACCGGGGAATGACATGTATCACTTGGAAATAGTGGAAACGTTTTCGGCTGCACACGCATTGAGAAACTATCCGGGGGTTTGCGCCCGGACTCACGGTCACAATTGGAAGATCAGGATCGGATTATCGTGCGACAGGCTTGACGAGAACGGCATGACAGCCGACTATGCAGACCTCAAAAAGATTGTGGATGCACTTGTTTTGGAATTTGACCACAACTTTTTCAATGAGCATCCGTTTTTCCAACAGAACAATCCAACCTCGGAAAATATAGCAAAGTACATGTACGACTACTTGCAGAATCGATTTCCAAAAACCGTGCGGCTTGACGATGTTCAAGTCTGGGAAACGGAGAATTTTTCGGTTCGCTACCATCCGTAGCAATCGGACTATTTACGTCGTTGTTTTCAGTACGTGCAACGCGGCTCCGATCATGCCGGCGGAATTCCCAAGCTGGGCACGGACAATTCGAAGTTGAGATTTGGCCGGCTTCATCAATCGTTCAGTTACGGCCGAAGCGATCCTCTGAACAAAACCTGCCGCTTCAGACATCCCACCCCCAATAACGATGATATCCGGATTCAAAACGTTTACTGTACTGGAAATGGCTGCGGCCAGCGAATCGATCATTTGTTGAATAATTCTCCCGCATAACTCGTCGCCGTGACGGGCTGCCGCGAAAATCAACGTTGGATCAATGGCGCTCGTTGATTCAAGCCCCTGCGTGATAAGTGACGAAGAACCTCCTTCAAGAGCCGAAACGACGTCCTGAACAATGTATTTGGCGCCCGCGTATCTTTCGACGCATCCTCTATTTCCGCAGGAACAAGCTCGACCGTTGATTTCAACGCTGACGTGTCCAAGCTCTGCTGCATTGAATGCCGCGCCATGATAGATTTCACCGTCCATTACGATGCCCCCTCCGATGCCCGTTCCCAGAGTCATGCCTACCACATACTTATAGTCGCGTCCGGCGCCAACGGCTGATTCAGCATAGGTCATGAAGTTGGCGTCATTGTCCACCAGCACAGGTAATCCGGATTTTTTGCGAAGGAAGGCACCAATTTCAGCGCCCTCCCAGTCGTGGATATGGGGCGTAGGACCCAGTGAAACACCGAGAGAAACGTCGATATTTCCGGGACAGCCGGCACCGATGCCGGCGACATCCCACCCCTTCTTGCTTGCGATTTTTAGAGATTCTCCTACTGCCCGGCCCATCACCTTAAGTACGCCGCTACGACCGCCGGCTGTTTCCGCCGGACAAGAGTCATTGAAAAGCATACGTCCGGTAGCATCGACCACGCCGAATTTCAGCTGAGTTCCACCCAGATCGAGGCCGATGGCGCAGCGGTCAGTGAGTTGCATGAACCGGATCCTTTTGATGTTTCAGACTGTACAATTGGAGCCTGCTTCGGTTTGCGCTTATGTATCGTTGTATGGTTAACCGTTGATCAAGGACCTCCTCGGTGTCTGCGCTTTCCAATGGAACCGCCATGGCTTCCTGATGGATTTCATCGAGCCGGTTGATTTCGTCTCC
>JAGQUY010000228.1:0-9349 GCA_020438245.1 Bacteroidota bacterium | reverse complement strand
TCCGCATGTACGAGCAAAAGTCTTTGATCCAGAAATCCGGGAATTTCTTTCAAGGTTGACTTTATTCTCTTGAGTGTGTTCCGGAAAGGTGACCACTCTGTTTTTCGAAGCTCTCTCGTTTTTAAAAGCTGGTCTATCGATTTCGTGCTGTCCAGCCGTGTAAACTCATGAAGCAGATCCATAACTTCTTCCACTCGGCTGCGATATTGTTCGGGGGCTATTTTTTTTCCGCATGCGCCGTCACATTGATGAAGGTGGTAGGCGAAGCACAAGCCGCTTCGGTTTCGGCGTTCTTTCATGAGTTCAGGGCATAACTTGAAGTGCTTCTGCAGGTTCTGAAGCAAATACTCGGCGAACTTGGATGCCTGAAAGGGTCCGACATAGACCGCCTCGTCAATTTTTTTTTCTTTGACGATATACATTTTCGGATACTCGTCCCGCGTGACTTTGACGAACACGTATCCCTTGCGGCGTGTCAGCTCAATATTAAAATGGGGCTGGTGTTTTTTGATCAAACGGGATTCCAAAATCAGAGCCTCCAGTTCTGTACCGCATTCAATGGTTTCAAAATGATCCGTATGATGAATCAGTTTCTTCTTGCGCGGAATGTCGTCTTCCCGAAGATGGCTCAAAATACGCGCGTACATATTGCGGCTTTTTCCGATGTACAACGGGAGGTCATATACATCCTTGAACTGATAGACTCCCGTGGTGTGCGGGATCGTCGAGAGATGAGGCGCCAGGCGTTCTGCCCATTTGGCCGACTGTTCAAATTTCGCCGCAAATTTTCTGAAGACCTCACCAGCCTCTTTCTGCTGCAGGAGGCAGGTCAGTATTTCAGCAGTTGCCATGGCATCGTCCAACGCGCGATGCCGGTTCTTGATTGGAATGTCGAGGTGAGAGGCCAGCGCGTCCAGGTTATATCGACCAACTTCGGGGAGTAGTTTGCGGGAAAGTTTCACCGTGCAGAAGCGATCCATATAAAACGGTTCGTCGATCCGGGCACATTCCGTCTTTATGAAACCGTAGTCAAACTCCGCGTTGTGGGCAACAAAATAGGAACCGGCCAATTGATTCTTGATTTGCGGCCATAGTTGCTTGAAGGAAGGTGCTCCCCATACGTCTTCAGTTCGAATACCCGTGAGAAATTCGATGTCCGTTGAAATGGGAACCGCCGGATTGACCAGCGACTGAAAATGATCGACAATGACCCCTTTGCGAACGTGAACAATTCCGATTTCAATAATAGCTCCGTCGTCGGCCCGCTGACCAGTTGTTTCAATGTCTACTACGGAAAAAACGCTGTTCAGGTCAAACTGCACGCGCTGGACAGGTTAGGATTCATACTCATAAACACCCTTGCCGACCTTACGGCCCAGCCGGCCGGCCTTGACATACTGAATCATGAGAGGACTGGGCTTGTATTTTTCCCCAAGCGTTCTGTGCAGGTACTCCAGGATGGCCAGTCTGGTATCGAGACCCACCAAATCGACCATTTCAAAAGGGCCCATGGGGTGATTGAGGCCCAGCTTGAGCGCGGTATCAATATCTCTTGCCGAGCCTACGCCTTCTTGCAACATGTAAAAAGCTTCGTTACCGATCAGGGCATTGATGCGGCTTGTAACGAACCCGGGCGATTCTTTGATCGTTACGGTTTCCTTACCCATCTTGAGCGCCACTTCGGCGGTTTTCCGCAGTGTTTCTTCGTCCGTTTCAAGAGCGCGTATGATTTCGACAAGCTTCATCTTATGAACCGGGTTAAAAAAATGCATGCCAACAAATTGCTTCGGACGTTTGGTCACCGCGGCAATTTCGGTAACACTTAACGACGACGTATTGGTTGCGAAAATGGCTTCCGGTTTGCAGACGCCGTCAAGGGTGGTAAAGATCTTGATCTTCAGGTCTATCTTTTCCGGTACCGCTTCAATAATCATATCACAGGGTGCGGCAGCTTCCGGCACACGAGTCTGCATCGTCAAACGTCCAAGTGCTGCGTCCTTATCTTCCGGTTGAATCTTACCAAGTTCTGTCGCACGGGTCAGATTTTTCGTTATGGTTTCAAGTGCCTTGTCGAGTGCCTCCTGGGACACGTCGATGAGAACCGTGTCATACCCACCCAATGCAGACACATGGGCGATGCCATTGCCCATAATACCGGCCCCAATGACCGCAATACGTTGAATCGTCATTAAAATCTCCGTTTGATTACGGTGCTGGTTTAAACTGCGGCCTGGATTCGGTGTTCGCAACATCCAAAGCCGAAAGAAAAATGACCTGTGCCTGCAATTTCAATGCCTCAAGGTCCATGGGCAATTTACCCCATTCATCGCCGGGTTGGTGATAGTATTTCAGATAGTCGTCAAAATCTGAGCGCGATGTCATACCGGACGACGGTGAAATCGAGGGTATTTTCTTGAGATGAAAATTCAAATTGTCGCTTCGAAAGAAAAATCGCTCTTCCGGAAACAGGTCGGGAGTAACTTTCACACCGACATATTCCGACCATTTGTGCATCGTTTCGCCAAGCGTCGTAAATTCTTCCCCGGTCAGCGTAATGGTCCTTTTGGTTTTTTCATTAGCCACACCCATGACATCGAAATTAATGTCTGCCACAATAGACTCAATAGGAAGCGTCGGATTTTCCGTAAAATACTTCGATCCGAGCAAACCCATTTCTTCCGCCGTACAGGCCATAAAGGCGACCGATCTGCGTACTTTGCCCTTAAGGGAACAAAAAGCCTCAGCAGTATTCAAAAGAATACCGGTGCCGGACGCATTGTCCGACAAGCCGTTGTAGATCGAATCTCCATCGACCGCTCTGCCGATGCCGACGTGATCGAAGTGCGCGGTAAGAATGACCACTTCGCTCTTCAACTTGGGATCCGCACCTTCCAAGAGTCCAATTACGTTCGGACTCTGAAAGGCACGCTCCTTCTGCTCGACCTTGATCGATACGGAGGTTTTCTTAGAGTTGAATACCGTACCTTTGGAAGGGTTGGCGAAAACGTCCGGACGTTTCAGGCCGAACGAGGCAAGAAATTTTTCCGAGCCTGCGGGTGTGCATATCATTCGCGGAAACAACTGACCACCGGCCGCATCTGTGGCGAGGCCGACCCTGGGATGACGGAGCCATTCCTCAAACTGACCAAAATCAACATCGTCGGGCGGCATGAGTAGTTGAATCACTCCTGCCGCGCCCATCGACTCAAGTTTCTTGACTTTGCGCCGCGTAGAGGAATGCGGAGAATCGGCGCCGCCCAAAAAATACGCCGAGTCCGTAGAGGCAGGTTCTCCGCTCAGAAAAACTACAATCTTTCCATTTACATCCACGTCTTTCAAGTCGTCATACTCGTATTCCGGCGCGGTGATTGCGAACTTGACATACATCAACTCTCCTTTCAAATCCGCGGCACCACCAACGGAATAAAAATCCGCGCCGTACGACAACGTGGTACCTTCGATCTGTATGTTCGACTCCGGAGTTATTGTCTTTTCAAGCAATCGTACCTGCTGAAAGTAGCTGCCGTTTTCACCGGCCGGCTTCAGTCCAAATTTTTGAAATTGCGACGCAATATATCGTGCGGCGATTTCATTGCCCCGCTTTCCGGATTCCCGCCCTTCCAGGTAGTCGTCTGCGAGGAATCGGAGGTGCGGTTCAAGATTAGAGGGCTGGATGACGTTTAACGCTTTCTTCTCGGCATCGTTCAACTTCGGGTTGGCAAAGGCCAGAATGCTAAGCGCCGCCAGAGAGACCGACAGGGTGGAAATTTTCATGAAATGACTTTCTTTGGGTGTACTATTTGACTTTTTTACGCGCAATTTTCTTTTTAGACGTGGGCCTTGATTTTTTCTTTGAGGCGCCTGATCCCGCCGGTTTAAGGCGCAGTTTTTCAATCATTTTGGCGTAGTTCTGCACGGCTTTCCATTGACCGGCCGGATGAATTCCCGCCTCTTCCAAAACCTTTTCCGCGGCTCCGGTTGAGAGGTGATGTCCGTGTCCAAATGGAGACAGCGTTCGTTTAAGCCCCTCATTCCACCGTACCCACTGATACATCGTAGGAAGCGTAAAGTCCGTCATGCCCATCGAGTGCGTTCTCCACGCTTCAGGAAATATTTTTTCCTGTTCCCTTTCCGGAAGGGCCTTGAACAGTTCGGTGCTGGAAATATACAGCACGTTCATATTCAGGCCGGCCTTATCGATTTTCGAGAGAACACCTCCAACGAACATGCTCGCTACACCACACCCCTGAAGGACCAGCGTGCCGTGGTAGACCTTGGATGAAGTATCGGCACGGCGGAAGTAGTAGACGCCTTTTGCAGACGCCGAGGCCGGATCGATGCCCAGTTTTGCGCGGTCGAAAATGATTTCTGTGGGCCGCGTTACAAACGGCGCCAAGATGGCGGGACGCTTCATAAGTCCCTCGATCATCAACGGCCAAACTTCGTCGGGTGACCATGGCGTCAGCGTGATTAGTTTACCTTTCGGGAAATCTTCACTCAGCAGTTGAAGGCACTGCGGATCTGCGTGGGTGGGTCCATCTTCACCGGTTTTCGGCCCGGCATGTCCATTGACCATAATCCACGTCCGGAAAGGTTCACCGGTACGCTCCCAGTAATTCTGCTGACCGATGGAATGGCACCGTGCGGCGGTATGTTCCATGGCGACGATAAAAGCTGCGTAGGAAGCGCTCACCCCGATATGATTTCGATAACTCGAAAGACCCGACATGAAAGCCCCCATCGCGTCTTCGCAAATACCGCCGACAGCAACCATACGGGCTTTCGGATTGGTGACGGCGTTGTACAATCCGTCCGAAAAGCCTTTGGCGACAGTTGCGATACTGGTTGACTCAAACAAATCCGCTGCGGTAACGATGATTGCACCGCTGGTGGTCTTGTTCAAATGATTCAGGACTTTCCCAAGCTGTCCTCGGATGGTTGTCGAAGAACCGGCTTCCAGTCGGAGACCCTCCGGAACAACGGCAGGGGTAAATTCTTGCGCATACAATTTCTCGAGATCGGGTGCATCCGCGCGGCGGGCGGGCCAGCGTTTGGAAAGCCTTTCTTTGGAAGCATTCAGCTTGGCCGCTGCGGTCCTGGGCAGATGGGTGTTTTTTTCCAGCACACCTCGAATAACCAGCAGCGTATCCCAGTAATATTTTTCTACGTCGACGGGATTTTTGACGTCGCCGCCGAATTTTGGAAACTGAACCTGAAAATGCTGTTCAAACGGATGAATGAATTGGTAAAATTCATCCGAACAGAATTTGTATCCGGCGCCGTGTGATTTCTTGCCGGTAATGCCGTACGTGTAGCCTTTGATGGTCCGATACACCACAGCTGTCGGCATGTCCGTTTGCAGAGATAACGCCAACCGTTGGGCCGCAAACACCTGCTTGAAGTCGTGGCCGTCGGGCGCAAAGATTACATTCCATCCGTGCATGTACATGAGTTCCTTCGGATCCCACTGTACGTATTCGCCACGCTGATCTCCTTCCGCCGTGCACCGGTCGGAATCGATCGTCGATTGGTTCCAATCGATATGCAGGATCGAATTATGAATCTGCGCGGACGCACATGCTGCGATCGCCTCATGCACACGTCCGGGCGTCATGCCCCCTTCGCCCTCCAGCAAATGGGTCATTGGCGGATTGTCCGGAAACATGTCCAGTGCGCCAAGCGCAAGTCCAAAAGCGGCCGGGACACCAACCCCGCTTGGTCCCGTGGCGGTCTTCACAAAGGGCACGATACAGGATGGGTGTCCGTCCAGGGAGACGGCGTGGAATTTTTCAAACAAAGGAGTTCCCTGGGTGACATTTTTTCGGAACCCGAGGAGATCTTCCAGCCGCAATTGCCGTTTGACGGGCGCCAGCAGGGAAGGGTCCCCGATGCGAATCAGCTCGTTGCGCAGTGCCCACATGGCATACAAGCCCATGGCTTTGTGCCCGGCCGTGTAACAGATCATGTCATTTTCGAAAATGTCGGGCTTCGAAAAGTCGTAATCCATGTAGTTGTACAATAATCCTTCGACGATTCGGCCGGAAGACAAACTGCCTCCCGGATGGCCGGAAAGAGGAACGAAATTATACAGGATGCCGCACAGGGTTCGATACACGAGGTCAAGCTGTTCAAAAAACTTCAAATCCTCTTCCGGAAAGGTGGTTCCGTTTTGTCGAATCAGATCTTCGACATTAAAATACAGTAGTTTGCGATCACGCAAGTGGAAGGGCGCCGCTTGCACGCCACTGATATCAAATCGTTTCATAAATCCTCCGTCGGAATTCGTGAGTTCCGGATCAGGTATTACGGCAGCGAATTTAATGAATTACCACATAGGGGGCAATGAGTAAGGTCAGGAACCAGGGATTGAGGGTCTTTGCCGGCCGGTAAAGGACTGTTATTGAAATTCGGACAATTCGAGCCATCGGTTGGATTTCTTGTCCAACGTCTCCATGACGGAGGATAATCTGACGGAGGCCTCCTGCAAGGCCTCGTAGTCGCTGGTGCCGCTGTTCAGCAGTGCGTTTAACTTGTTCTCCTCGACTTCCAATTCCGCGATCTCTTTCTCCAACTGCTCAAATTCACGCCGCTCTTTGTAGGAGAGTTTTGTCTTTTTGTCCGTTTCCATTCTTTCCTGTTTCCGGGAAATTGACTTTGCCGGAGCACTTGTCTCGCCGGCATTTTTTCGATATTCCGTATAGTTGCCCACAAAATCCCGGACAACACCGTCTCCTTCAAACACAAATAAATGATCGACCAGACGATTCATGAAATAGCGGTCGTGAGAAACGATCATCAAACAACCCTCAAAGGCGAGCAAGAATTCCTCGAGAACAGTCAGTGTCGTCAAATCCAAGTCATTCGTGGGTTCGTCCAGGATCAGAAAATTGGGGTTCCGCACCAAAACGGTCAACAGGTACAACCTCCTCTTCTCACCCCCACTGAGTTTTGACACCGGCGTGTGTTGAACGTCTCCCGGAAACTGGAAGAGGTTCAGAAACTGGGATGCTGTCAAGGTTCTTCCCTCCGCCATGGGAATCACCTCGGCAATTTCCCGAACGATATCGATAACGCGTTGGTTTTCGTTGAAGGCAAGTCCTTGCTGGGTATAGTATCCGAATTCGATTGTCGAACCGACCTCTATTTCACCTGCATCGACCGACTCGGCGCCCGTAACAATGTTTAGAAAGGTCGATTTGCCGGTGCCGTTGGATCCGACGACACCGATTCGTTCACCTTTTTTGAAGGTGTATTCAAATCCTTTCAGCACTTTCACGGCACCGAAGGATTTGTGGATATTTCTAAGCTCGAGAATCTTACCCCCCATTCGGCGCATCCTCACATCGAGGCTCAGTTTTTCGGACGCCGGCGCGTCCTCGGTCCGTTTTTTCAAAGCATCGAATGCATCCAGGCGGGATTTGGATTTGGTGGTACGCGCTTTGGGTTGTCGTTTGACCCATTCTAGCTCGCGGCGCAGACGGTTGCGTAAGTGATCCATTTCCCTGCCGGCCACGTCTTCCCGCTCAGCTTTCTTTTCAAGGAAGTAGGAATAGTTGCCGGAATATCGGTACATCGTGCCCTGGTCAAGCTCCAAGATTTCATCGCAAACATTGTCGAGCAGATACCGATCGTGCGTGACGAGCAATACGGTCAATGAGGAGCGGGATAGATACTCCTCCAGCCATTCGATCATTTCAAGATCCAGATGATTGGTCGGCTCATCCAGGATCAGCAGGTCAGGCTCATCGATCAACACACGCGCCAGTGCCACCCGCTTACGCTGACCGCCGGACAGCGTGCCGGCGATCTGATGCAGATCGGTGATTCGCAAGTGGGACAGGATTTCTTTGATTTTATATTCGTAATCCCAGGCCTTGTGGTGCTCCATGGATTCCATGGCGTCTGCCAGGCGTTGTTGATTTTCCTCCGAGTGGCGGAGTTCAGATTCCTCCAATGCCGTTTCATATTCTCTTATAACCCGAAGCACCGGATGATCGGCATGAAAGATTGATTCCAGAACCGAACTCTCTTCATCGAAGACCGGGTCCTGCTCCAGATAGCCCATGGATAGCGCGTTTCGCGTAACAACTTGTCCGTCGTCCGGCACCTCTTTCCCTGACAAAATATTCAGCAGGGTTGTCTTGCCTGCTCCATTCATGGCAACCAGGGCGGTCTTCTGACCCTGCTCAATACCAAAGGAAAGGTCCTTGAAGAGCGTCTTCACGCCAAAAGACTTTGAAATATTTTCCACGGAGAGAAGATTCATTGTTTCCGTAGTTTGAAGGTTGCCTATCGCCGCCAATCTACAAAAAACATTGGAGAAAAAAAGAAAAGGTTTCCCGCAAAGACAACTTGCGGATTCTCGGAAAATCGTATATGTTCTCGGCATGCCCGAGACGCATTCCCGCAACAACATTCGAATCGTAAAAACAGAGGTCGATCCCGAGTTTTCCGAATTTGAGTACGTCGAACCTGTTTCCATAAAACATCGGGGCCGAAGCGCAGGATTTAATCCGGCCAACCGGTTTGACAAGACCCACACCAAGCCAACCTTTGAAGACGTTGTCGAGCAGGAAATCCGTGTACCGACACAGTATTTGGCTGACGCGTCCAAATCCATTCTTGCGAAGAACGATTCCCCGGATATTCCGTTTACCTATAGCATCAATCCGTATCGGGGATGTGAACACGGGTGTATCTACTGCTATGCACGTCCGTCGCATGAGTATCTTGGATATTCTTCCGGCCTGGATTTCGAAACGCGCATTCTCGTAAAACACGACGCGGCGGCGTTGCTCGAAAAGGAATTCCGCAACCCGCGATGGGTACCCGAAGCCATTTGCCTGTCCGGCAACACCGATTGCTATCAGCCGGTAGAACGGAAACTTGAAATTACCCGCAGTCTGTTGAAGGTCTTTTTGAGATATCGAAATCCGGTACGTATCATTACAAAGAATCATCTGGTCACCCGGGACCTCGACCTCTTGAGCGAGCTTGCACGGTTGAATCTGGTAGGTGCGTTGATCAGTATTACTACACTCGATCCGGAATTGGCTCACCGAATGGAACCTCGGACGTCTCTTCCCAAGAAGCGACTGCAGACCATTGAGGCCATGGCAAAAGCGGGCGTGCCGGTCGGGGTGATGACCGCTCCGGTGATTCCGGGTTTGAACGACCATGAGATACCCGAGATATTGAGGATGGCCTCGGAGGCGGGTGCAACCAGTGCTGGATACACGGTGGTAAGGTTGACCCATTCGTTGAAGGAACTATTCAAGGACTGGTTGGCGCGCGAGTATCCGGCTCGTTCTGAAAAAGTCATTCACTCCATTGAAGATACGCGGCATGG
>JAGQUY010000227.1 GCA_020438245.1 Bacteroidota bacterium | reverse complement strand
GTGATCCAATGATATTGAGACTCCGATTGGGAGATGCGTTTCTCCTCATTCTCCGACTGCCAGCACTTGATTCCATCCAGCGGCTTCTTGCCTGGGGAATTATTATTGCCACGGTAGTTAATTTGCTCGTAGCCTTGCTCCTAGGAAAAGCCATTCAAAGCAGCCCGCGTGCCATTGACCTGTCTCCGGAAGAAAAAATGGTGATCCTCAACCTGCTCGAGGATAAAGAAATCGAGAAGGCGAAAAAGCTGATGGAAAATCCAAAGGCGAATGCAATCCGGCCGGAAGAAACAGAAATTTTGTCAGATCGCAACTCAAAATCTGATATTGTCGAACCCCCCAAGGAGTCGATTCTGGGAAATAATCTGGAGGCAGGAAAAGCAGTTTCAGACCCTGGAGAAACAACCGAGGAGGCAGTTAAAAATCCGGTTCAGCCGGATATAGAACCGGGAAGAAATACCGTGGCAGTGCAGCCCTTTCCTTTTCTCAAGAAACAGGGTGTACTGGAACAGGTTACGGGCAGGGCCGCAGACCCCGGCCAATCCATGGAAGGCGTGTCCTACAATCTGAATACGTATCAGTGGGAATTTGCTCCGTACATGCTCAAGTGGAAAAACAAGATGATCAATAAATGGTACGACATCACCTCGAAGATCTTCTTTAATCCCTATGCCAACGTTGGAACGATGCAAATTTGGGTCAAGATGGATCGACGTGGAAACCTGGTCGATTCCAGAATACTCAGCTACACGTGCGACAAGGCGTTCGTACCACCCGCATACGCTTCCGTCGTGAACGTCTTCCCGCTTGAACCGCTTCCGGATGGATTCCCGGAAGAGCTTCTGGAAACAACGTGGACCATTACCATCTTCAACAATTAAAAAAGCCCTTTCACCGAACCATTTATATCCACGTCTATCGCTTCGGCGGCAGGAACCGATGGCAGCCCGGGCATCGTGACCATTTGCCCTGCGATGGCATACAAGAAGCCTGCACCCGCAGCACATCGAATATCGTCGATTGGCACGACAAAGTCTTTCGGGCGTCCCTTTAAGGAGGAGTCGTGCGACAAAGACAAATGTGTTTTCGCAATGCAGACCGGCAACTTTTCGACTCCTTCGTCGCGGAATATCTTGATCTTGAGCTTTGCCAGTTTTGATAAAACGATGCCCTTGCCTCCGTAAATGCGGCGAACGATCTCCGACATTTTCTGCTCGATAGAATCCTGAACATCGTAGGTAAACCGCAGTTCTGATTTTTCTTCACATGCCTTTACAACTTCCTCTGCCAGAAGAGTCCCGCCGGCACCACCCTCTCCCCAGACATTGATCGGCACGGCGGACTTTGCACCGGCCTGTTCCGCAATTCGACGAATAGCCTCGATTTCCTGATCCGTGTCGCTTGTGAATCGGTTGATGGCCACCACTGGTGGAATTCCAAACTGTCGGATGTTCTGAATATGCTTGACCAAATTGTCACACCCTGCTTCCAATGCGGGCATATTCACCTTTTCCATCAACGCTTTGTCCGGCTTTTTGCCGACAACGGAGTCAAACGCTCCCCCATGCATTTTTAACGCTTTAACCGTAGCCACAATGACTGCCGCCGACGGACGCAATCCACTTTGGCGACATTTGATATTGATCAACTTTTCGGCGCCACAATCCGCACCAAAACCGCATTCGGTGACAACATAGTCTGCCAGCCTGAGCGCAATTTTGTCTGCGATGACTGAATTGTTGCCCGTCGCTATATTGGCAAACGGCCCGGTGTGCATAATGCAGGGCACTCCCTCCAGAGTTTGTACCAGGTTGGGTTTAATGGCGTCCTTTAGAAGCGCCATCATGGCTCCCACCGCATTCAATTGGGAGGCACGAATTCCTTTGCGCGCATGGGTGGCCCCGACAAATAGTCGTTCCAACCGTGCACGCAGATCGTCAATATTTTCGGCCAATGACAAGATGGCCATAATTTCACTTGCGGCCGTAATGTCAAACGAACTCTCTCTTGGTACGCCATGCGTATGACCACCCAAGCCAATCACCATGTGCCGCAGAGCACGGTCGTTCATGTCGAGAACACGATTCCAAAAAATGTTATTCACATCGAATGCAAGTTTGTTGCCCTGATGAAGGTGGTTATCTACCATCGCAGCCAACAGGTTGTGAGCCGACGTGATGGCATGAAAGTCACCGTTGAAGTGAAGGTTGATATCCTCCATCGGAAGAACCTGTGAATATCCACCCCCGGTGGCGCCACCTTTTACGCCGAAAACGGGTCCCATGGAAGGTTGGCGAAGCGTTGAAACAACCGACTTTCCTATCATTGCCAGGGCCTGCGACAAACCGATATTGACAACCGTTTTACCCTCGCCAAGCGGCGTTGGATTGATGGCCGTAACAAAAATATATTTGCCGACAGGTCGATCCCTTAATTTTTCAAGCACCCGGAGCTTAATTTTAGCTTTGTAGTCCCCATAGTGTTCTGTGTCTGCGGATTCCAGCCCGATCTTTGACGCAATGGCGGCAATCGGTTGCATAGTAGCTGACTGGGCAATTTCAATGTCGCTTTTCATAAATCCTCCTTCATGTCACCCATATGGTAAGCAACTCAGAATGCCAAAGGTATGATTCAGATCATTACAACAAAAAAAGGGTCGCCCGGCTTTCGCCAGACGACCCTGTCGTTCATATAAACCCCGTTAAAGGCCGAGACTCTTTAGAAAAGCTTCGTCATTCGGTTCACGCCCGAGGAATTGACGCACCAGATCAAGAGGGTCTTCGGTTCCTCCCTTGGCCAGGATACTATCACGATATTTTTTCCCCGTCTTTTGGTCCATGACTCCGTTTTTTTCGAAGACCGAAAACATGTCCGCCGCGTACACTTCAGACCATAAATATCCGTAGTAGCCGGCGGCATATCCATTCAGATGCCCAAAGGCCGCCTGAAAATGGGTTCCCTCCACAAACGCATACGGCACCACCTCAGCCTGCAGTCTTTTGACCACGTCTGTGGTCGTTTCTTTTCCATTTGGGTCAAATCCGTCATGCAGCGACATATCAAGCATCCCGTAGAAAATCTGATAGCTTGCAGCAATGCCGGAACCTACGTTCTTCGCTGCCAACATTTTGTCGAAGAGTGCTTTCGGGAGAACCTCCCCCGTCTTGTAATGCTTGGCAAACAGTTTGAGTGCATCATAGTCCCAACACCAATTTTCAAAGATCTGTGACGGAGCCTCCACGAAATCACGCGCCACAGAGGTACCAGCATACGAGTACAAGGGTGAAGTGGTCAGCATGTTGTGCAATACGTGTCCAAATTCATGGAAGAACGTCTCCACGGAGGCACTGCCCAGCGAATGGTACATCAGCGCGGGGCTGTTTTCCGTCGCCTGTGGAAAATTGCAGAGAAGGGTTGCAACCGGGATTTGGTAGCCATTGGATGTCTCCTTGCCGCGAATAATCGGGAAACACGCCGCATGATTGAATTTGTTCTGGCGCGGATGCAAATCAAAATAGAAGCGACCGATGACTTTCTCCCCTTGCCGAACCTCAAAAGCACGAACGTCCTTTTGCCAGACAGACGGGTTCTGAATCGGAACAAATTGAACACCAAACAAATGCTGTGCTATCTGGAACAGTCCTTCAGTCACCGTGTTAAGTTCAAAGTATTCCTTCACCTTTTCCTGATCTACTTGGTACTTCTCCTTGAGAAGTATGTTATTATAGAAAGAGGCTTCCCACGGATTGATGACGTTTACGGTCTGATCCTTAAGGTACTTGCGTTTTGTGTCGAGCAGTTCTTTGTAATCTGCCGCAGCCTTCGTTTTGACTTTTTTCAAAAGGCTCTTCTCGAAGTTCCAAACGGTCGTGGGGGTCTTGACCATTCTGTCTTCAACCACGTAGGCCGCATACGTTTTGTACCCGAGTAAGTCGGCCATTTTCTGCCGGTGTATCAGGATGTCATTCAGAACCGTCAGATTCTTGTCCGCGGCACGGTTATTGTACTTCATGAAAAGCGCTTTTCGTGCCTCATCGGAGGTGGAAGACTTCATGAATCCGGAATAGGATGGATACGAGAGATCAATCTTGTATTTCCCATCAGGCTGCAAGCGGCTCCTCTTGAAGTCCTCCGGACACCCGTCCATATCCTTTTCCTCAACGGTAAGAAAATCCTCGTATTCAGCTATATTGTTGGAAAAAGTCAACCCCAATTCGGACAGTTTGTCCTGCAGCTGTTTGAGTTCCTTTCGTTTTTCCGAGGACAGGGCAAACCCATTTCGCTCGAAATCGCGAACCGTCTCCTCGAGAAACTTCTTCTTATATCCGGTCAGACTTCTTGCGCTTTTGGAGGATGCAAATTCCTTGACAGAGCGATATAGCTGTTCATCCAACCCGATCTCATTCCCAAATTTGTCGAGTTGTTCGACGGCCCGAAGGGCCTCCTCTCGTACGGCCGCGTCCGGATGACAATTGGCCATTAAATAGATATACCCATTGGTGTTGTACATGGTATTGTACATATCATCCAGTGCAAGTAATGTATTCTCATAAGAACGGCTTGCGGATGGAATCCCGTATATTTTCTTGAGGGATTCGCGTGATTCGCTGATTATGGATTCGGCGGACGATTTGATCAACTCCGGAGTCAACCGGCTGAATTCGTGAGCGCTGTTGAATTTTCCGAGCACGGCCCCTTCCGGGTCGTGATCACCCGCCCGGGCAGCAATGGATATCACGCTCAGAAAAAAAGCCGTGAAAAGTGTCCTGATTTTCATTGATCTTCCTTCTTGAATGAATGTATGGAATGATGAAGTTGTTACGAGGGATTTGGAGCAAGGTTGCCTGGTTTAATCGATTCTTCAGCGGGTTTCGAGAAAACCCGAAACCAATCGGCAAAACGAGTCCGTTGCTTCGTGGTGCACCCAGTGGCCGGCGTTCTTGACCATTGCGATCTGAGCTTTGGGAAAATGCTCAAGGATCAAATTTCTTTCGTCGCTTACTTTGTACGCTGATTTTGCACCCCCTATGAAGAGAGTCGGACCGTCGTATTTCCATGCGGGATCGGCCTTGAAGCGCACTACTTCCTGAGCGGCAAACTGACGAAGGGCGTCCAGATTGATTCGCCACCTCAAGTGATCATGGTCCCTGACCAGGTTCGTGATCACAAAATTACGAACATCCGGATTCTCAATCCCAGCCTCCAGTGCTTTTTCAACCTCTTTCTTTGCTTTAAATTGACTCAGATCAAGGGCACTCATCGCATCAATAATTCCTACCAGACTGGTGTCGTAAGATCGAGGAGCGATGTCTTCAATCACCAGAGCCCGAACCCTCTTCGGATGTAAGAATGCGTAGTTCATGGCCACATGCCCCCCCATGGAGTGACCAAGCAGGCAGAAAGATTCGAGTTGAAGGCTTTCAATCAGCTCTTCTAGATCCTGACGCATGGCCTCGATCGAATGCTCTGGGTGATGAGGTGAAACGCCGTGGTTTCTTTGATCCGGAACAATAAGACGAAACTTGTTGGAAAGGCGGCGTGCCACCGTGTGCCAGTTTCTCTCACTGCCCAGCATTCCATGCAGAATGACCAATTGCCTCGGGCCCTCGCCGTATATCACATAGTGCAGTTTCATGGAAGGCTGAAGGTATGCATTCGGTTATGCATTTGCAATCCCGGTTGTAATCGAATGCGCTTCATGCGATATTGCGGTATGAGCAGGCAGATTGTGTTCATTCACGGAGTCGCCGACATTACGAAATCATGGCGTCGGCTCGCTCCTTTGGTCGAAAACATTGGGTACTCGGTGGACTTTTTCGAGTACAAGACGCTGGACCGGCAACTGAATCTGACAACGATTGCACAACAGCTTGCAGAATTCATCGACCGCAGGAACTATACTGACTTGGTATTGATGGGCCACTCTCAGGGGGGGTTGGTTGCCGAATGGTATGACCACTTTCTTAAGCAAGACCGGCCCTTAGAAAAAATCATCACGATCGCAACCCCGTATCATGGAAATATTGCTCCCGCCCTTACTCAGCGCCGCCTTCTTGCGCTGGCCCCAATCAGCCGCGCTCAGTTGAAACATCTGTCCTTTTGCAGCGAACCGCTACGGCGCTTGATGGAAGTCAGAAGGCTCGGCGGCACTGCGACCCCTTATTTCGCAATTGCCGGTATGATTGGGAAGCGAATGGGATATGAGAGCGATGGAGTCGTCCCGGTCGTATCAGCAAATAGAAATGCAATCTACCACTTGAAATCAAACCATGAATATGAGACAATTGTTGATTCATCCACCCGGACCTTCTTTATCAGAAAAAACCACCTGCCGGCCAGCTTTCTATATGGATCCCGCCGCCCCGAGTCAGAATTCATGACCATATTGCATAAAATATTGTTAAATCATACTTTAAAAGACAAAGAGATAGACGCTCAGTTTGCGGCCCTCATCATCCAGAAATCGATATTAAGTAACTGTAAATTTGCTTCTTACAAGAGCATTAGGAAGCCGGCATGGTCCGTTGATGAAGCCTACTGCGTATTCTACGGCAACACTGGTACGCTAGAGACCCTCCGTGTTGATGGCATTCAGATCGACGTTTTGCCAGGTCGGGTAACCTACATTCTGGGCACTCCCTGAAATTAATTTTTCCAACAGTCATCTTTTTTGTTGACATATACCCAGTTTTCTCACTATTTTATGGTCCCCACATAAAGAAGTTACCCCCTAACTTCTTGGCTACGATAGAGACCCAAGGACTTGCTCCTTGGGTTTTTTATTTTCATGATCAAATTCATTGCAATAAACCAAACCGGGGCCTACATTCAAGCCGTCCTACATAATTTTTCCAATTAAAGGATAAGCCCATGAAATACAAATACTTACTTGCCACCTTCGTCGTGCTTTTTTTCGCTTGCTCTCCAAAGAAGACCGCGACCGACGACTTCGTCTACCAGACGGAGCAATTTGCCGATCTGAAGATCATACGCTATCGCGTTCCGGGATTTGAACAACTGACGACGCAACAAAAAGAATTGGCCTACTATCTCTATGAGGCATCCCTCTGCGGACGCGATATCATTTATGACCAAAACTATAAGTATAATCTTTTGGTCCGTCGTACGCTGGAAGCCATTGTTGATGGCTACAAAGGTGATAGAAAGGCTTCGGAGTGGACAAAGTTCATGACCTACACAAAGCGCGTGTGGTTCTCCAACGGCATCCATCACCACTATGGCGCAAAGAAATTCGAACCGGAATTCTCCCGTGAATATTTCTCTGAACTGGTCAAGAATTCTCCGGACTCCAAATTTCCAATGGACGAAGGGGAAACTGCTGATCAATTCATCGCCCGTTTGAATCCGATTCTTTTTGACCCATCTGTCGCGTCAAAGAGAATCAGCCTTGATCCCAAGGAGGATCTCCTTTTGTCTTCCGCCATGAATTACTATGAAGGGGTGACTCAAAAAGAAGCCGAGGCCTACTACGACAAGATTATTGACAAAAAGGATCCAAGACCCATTTCTTACGGGCTCAATTCCAAACTGGTCAAGGAAAACGGGCAAATCGTTGAAAAAACGTACAAAGTTGGCGGATTGTATTCAGCCGCGATTGAAAAAATAGTTTTTTGGATGGAGAAAGCAATCGCCGTTGCCGAGAATGACCTGCAAAAAGCTGCTTTGGAGAAATTGATCGCATACTACAAGACCGGAGACCTGAAGCTCTTCGACGAATACAATATTCTATGGGTTCAGGATACCTCATCGGTGGTAGATGCAACGAACGGTTTCATCGAAGTCTATGGAGACCCGCTGGGATACCGAGGCGCCTACGAATCGGTCGTGTCAATCAAGGATTTTGAAGCAACGAAACGGATCTCCGCCATCGGCGCGCAGGCCCAATGGTTCGAGGACAACTCCCCTTTGATGGAAGAACACAAGAAGAAAAATGTGACGGGTATTTCGGCCAAGGTGATTACCGTGGTCGTGGAATCGGGTGATGCCTCTCCAAGCACACCCATTGGCATAAATCTCCCGAATGCGAACTGGATTCGAAAAGAACATGGTTCCAAGTCGGTAAATCTCGGCAATATTGTGGACGGATATGAAAAGGCCGGACAATCCTCCGGATTCCTCGAAGAATTTGCATACGACCCTGAAGAAGTTCGTCTTGCCAAGACCTACGGTTCGCTCTCTGGCAACCTTCACACGGATATGCACGAAGTGATCGGTCATGCTTCCGGCCAGATCAATCCCGGCATTGGTTCCCCTAAAGAAACCCTGAAGGCCTATGCCAGCACGTTGGAAGAAGCCCGCGCCGATCTGGTCGCTTTATACTATGTGTATGATCAGAAACTTATCGATATTGGTGTTATGCCTTCCCTGGAAGTAGGCAAAGCCGAATACCAATCCTACATTCGAAATGGCCTAATGACCCAACTGCGCAGGCTGGAGCTCGGAGATGATATTGAGGAAGCGCACATGAGAAACCGTCAACTGGTGGCCAAGTGGGTCTTTGAAAAGGGCAAAACCGACAATGTTATTGAACGGAAACAACGGGAAGGCAAGACCTACTTTGTTATTAATGATTATGACAAGTTGAAGGTGTTATTCGGTCAGTTGCTCCGTGAAATCCAACGAATCAAGTCAGAAGGAGATTACCAAGCCGGTCATGATCTCGTAGAAAACTACGGGGTAAAAGTCGATCAGGATATTCATAAAGAGGTGCTGGAACGTGCAAAGAAACTCAATATCGCCCCCTACGGCGGCTTCATTAATGCAAAGCTGGTTCCCGTGATGAAGGGCGACAAAATCATTGATGTACAGGTCGAATATCCGGCTGATTTTACGGAACAGATGATGGAGTATGCGAAAAACTACTCCTTCCTGCCAACCCTCAACTAATGATAGATAAGAAACTCTTTCGAATCCTCCGATCTCTGGTGATCGGAGGATTCTTTTATTTTGTGGCGTGCGACACGGTTCCATCCGGTAACGATTCGACCCCTACGTTCGAAAAAACATTTGGTTCATCCGGAAATGATATCGGATACGCCATGTTGAAAGACGGTCAGTCCTTTGTCCTGGCCGGGTCTCTTTCGTCGTCCGGCGTGTCGGATGTCTTGTTGATCAAGGTTAGCGCGGAGGGTGATTCCCTCTGGTCGCGGCAGTATGGTACGGCCAACGACGATGTTCCGCAGAAAATTATTCGCCTGGCTGACGGCTCGTACGTAGTCGTGGGTTATTCGGTAAACCCGACCAGTCAGAACTCCGATCTACTCTTAATCCACGTTTTATCAAACGGCAATCTGATTAATTTGAAAACCATCCCGGAATCAGGTCCAACACGCGCAATGGATGTCGTTGAACATACCGCGTCTGGCGAACTATTCATTTCCGGCCGGCAGCAGGGCCTCGCCGCCACACGCGGCTACATTAGCCGAATAACGAAATCCGGATCTATTGTTTGGTCTCGCACCTTTGGAAGCGGCGGATTGAACTCATTTACGGGTATATCTACGACCACCGGCGGAAACCTCCTCGCGATCGGGTACAAGGAAACGTCCGAAGAGAACCGGGACTTTTGGATCCTTGAAGTAAATGCAAACGGCGATTCGCTTGAGGAATACGTTTACGGGACATCCGGTGACGATTTTGCCAATGGCGCTCGAAGCATGAACGATGGGACAATATTTCTTCTGGGCAATACAAACGTGTTCGGCGACATCGATGGCTATGCACTGCGAATTGATCAGAACGGAGACAGCCTCTGGAGCCGTTCTTTCGGAGCCCTTCAGGAAGACGACCTTCAATCCGTCATATCAACCTCCGATGGAGGATTCGTCCTGTGCGGCTTCACTAGGAGCCTTGGGGTGGGCGGTGATTTATGGTTGAACAAGATTTCTCAGAACGGGGCGTTGATTTGGAGTCAACACCACGGCGGTAGCGGTTTTGAAAGCGGTTCCGATCTTGCAGAAGCCTCAGACGGATCCCTGCTCATCATTGGTGAGACCAGTTCAATGGGATTTGGCGGTTCGGATATCTATTTGATCAGGACAAATCGGTACGGAGAGTTCAACCAAGCGCTTCCCGAATAATTCCTTCTTGACCCCTCTGGTGAACCGACAAAGACCCCGGGGCAGGACTCGCGCTGTCGGACCTGCCTGCATACG
>JAGQUY010000226.1 GCA_020438245.1 Bacteroidota bacterium | reverse complement strand
TCAATTGTCCGACGGCCACTTCCACCAACTGGTCAGAAAAAATTTCCGTAATCACACCTTCAAGGTCCATCGTCTTGATGAAAACCCGTTGTCCAATTTGGAGATGATCCAACTCTTCGAGTACTCGATCTGCACCGCCGGCTTCTGCGAGCTCCCCGGCCACCTCCCCTTCCACAGTTCTTAAGGCGGACAGAGCTTTTTTTGAAATCTCCTCCGGCCGGGCTGCACTGCGCAATTCCTTGATAAGCACATCCAATTTCTTCTTCTGTTCCGCAAGCCAGTCACGTTTTTCCTGGCCGATCTGTTGACGGAGGTGCTTTTCTTTTGTTTTCAGGGTTCTCACGCGTTCTTCGTACATCTTGGAAAGCCCTTCAAACCCACTTTCCTTTTTGCTGATATCGGCCAGGCGATTTTCGTATTCGCGGATCTTTCGGTGGAGATCCAGAATCAGTTGTTCCTGCTTAAGACTTTCCGATCCGGTTAGTTTTTTCGCTTCTTCCAAAAGGTCACGCGGCAGCCCCATTCGCTCGGAAATTTCAAACGCATAACTGCTGCCCGGTACGCCGGGTCGAAATTGATAGGTCGGCTCCAGGCTGGCCTCGTCAAATTCCATGGAACCGTTCAAAATACCTTCGGTTTCATGAGCAAAGATCTTCAATTCGCCATGGTGGGTAGTAACAATAGACAGAGCGCCTTTGGCGTTAAAGTGTTTCAGCAAAGCGATCGCAAGAGCGGATCCTTCTTTGGGATCGGTTCCGCTTCCGATTTCGTCGATCAGAAGGAGTGTTTCATCAGCGACTCGTTCCGCCATTAAACCCAGCGAACGAACATGGGAAGAAAAAGTCGACAAATCATTCTCGATGGACTGCTGGTCTCCAATATCCGCGAGTATCTTCCTGAAAACCGGAAGAGAGGATCCCGCCTCACAGGGAACCAGTAGACCGGATTGATACATTATACAGAGTAGTCCCACCGTTTTCAGCGCGACAGTCTTGCCACCCGCGTTGGGACCGGAAATAATCAGTGTACGACCCGATTTCCCAAGGTCTATCGTCAAAGGAATAACCGGTCTGCGCTCAGCGGCTGCCTTCGCATTTTCCTTGAGCACCAGCAGTGGATGGTAGGCCATCTTGATATGAACTTCCCCGTCCTGATTAGGATGAGGACGCGTTGCATTCAATACCTGGGCAAGCCGGCCTTTTATGTACAGGAGTTCAACCTGAGCGAGAATCGTTACATCGGCAACGAGGAGCTCCCGGTTCATCCGTAGATCGTCAGCGAGTTCAATGAGAATTCTCTCGATTTCACGGGTTTCTTCAAGTTGCAGTTTCCGAACGGCGTTATTCAGTTCAAGCACTTCTGCCGGCTCAATGAAAACGGTTTGACCGCTGGCGGATTCATCATGAATGAACCCGTGTACGACATTCTTATGTTCATCCTTTACAGGAATGACCATTCGGCCTTGCCTCAGGGTTACAATCGCTTCGGAAGCAAAACCTTGCGAAACGTACTGCTTTGCAAGCGATTCCAACCGCTTTCGAACCTGGGCGCCCTTGCCGTCGAGATCCCGTCTGATTTGCCGCAGCCTGGGGCTGGCAGAATCTTTTATTTCACCCTCCTCCGAAACGGTTCGTTCGATGGAGGCTTCCAAGTTTTTGAACACATGAAGATCCTTGATCATCCCCGTAAGCACGGGGTATTTCTCGCGACGTTGTTCCACAAATGACTGGATTCGCCTTGAAGTCTGCAATGTGGACAAGACCTGAAGCAACCGGGTTGCCGGTAAGAAAGTACCCTCCGCCTTGATATTGGAAAGGTCCTGTCGAATGTCCTTGAGCGTATCCAGCGGGAAGACATCGTCGTATCGAATAAGATCGGCCATTTCAACGGTAGCATCGAGAAGGGGCGCAAGCCGATTCACATCATCCAGGGGTGCAAGGGCTTCTATTTGTTCATGTCCCAAATCGGTCAAGGCAAAGCGGTGAAGATGGGCGACGATTTTGTCGAACTCGAGCGCGCTGAGGGAAAAGTCTTCCATGGTCATGGTTTGGAATAGTCAATCGTGTCCATAGGACGAATCAACAGTACGGTGACTTCCGTGCCTGCTGAGAGTTCTGAAATTCCTTCCTCGGCAACAATCAGTGCGTTCGAAAAAGCGAGGGAGGAGAGGACACCCGAACTCTGATTCGGTGAGACAGTGACCGCAATTCGGTTATCCTCCACGTAGACACGGCCCCGAAAGAATTGGGTAAGAGACGTCTTCTTACGCAACGAGTCTTTCAATACCGCACGAAGTTGTGGCAGGTCAAGCAGGGTGTGGCCGGCCATTTTGCGAAGGGCCGGCTCCGCGTATAGTTTATAACAGAGCAGCGTGCTGACTGGATTTCCGGGGAGTCCGAAGAAAAGACGGTGCCCCGACGTGCCAAAAACAAGTGGTTTTCCCGGCTTTTGCTTCACCTTCCAGAATTTCAAATCCACACCGATCTCTTCAAGTGAGGTTCTGACAAAATCGTGTTCGCCCATGGAAACGCCGCCGGTCGTCAAGACGGCATCGCACGTAAAAGCTTTGCGCAGCGCGGCTTCAACAGCCCTTGGATCGTCCCGCACAAGCCCAAGATCCAAAACCGGGCAGCCGAGTTGTCTAAGGTGGGCGGCAAGCGCATATCTGCTGCTCGCGCGTATTTTGCCCGGGGAAAGCGGTTGATCCAATTCAACAAGTTCGTCCCCCGTGGCAACAAGGGCGACTGAAGGCAGAGGAATGACGGGAACCGTTGCATGGCCCATGGACGCCAGGACACCAATGTCGTACGGGTCCAGCACTCTGCCCGCAGAAAAAACGCATTCCCCTTTTTGAATATCATCACCCGCTGGACGTCGATGTTCTCCCGGCGAAACCTTTTCGAAAATCCTGACTGTTCCGTTGGCGAGTTCGGATTTTTCCACCATCACAACCGCGTCAGACCCTTCCGGCATGGGGGCCCCAGTCATTATTTGGATGCTTTCTCCCGCGCCGATCTTTTGGGGCGGCCAGTCGCCCGCATGTAGTTTTCCGATTACTCTCAATTCGACGGGGAATTCTTTGGTTGCACTTTCGGTGTCGGTGGCTCGTACCGCAAATCCATCCATGGCCGAATTGTCGAAGGACGGAACGTTCTCGTTCGATTGTACATCGAACCCGAGAACATGACCGGAAGCTTCAGAAAGGGGGACGGTTTTTGCCGCCAGGACTTGCGTGCATCGATCCACTGTGGTTTTTGCTTCTTTATACGACAGGAATTGATCCATCTAGTCTTTCACCAGGGTTTGTTCTGTCGGCGCCCATTGGCCATGTCGTTTCACAAGCGTCATGGAAATGCGCTGTGGAGGAATATAAGCACGTGATGTAGTTGAGGTCACCAAAAAAACATACCGGATTGAATCTTTGGAAAAAATCTGCGTCGTTTCTATTCGGGACATAAAATCGTCTGCATGTGTTCCGTACTGCAGAATCCGGTCTGCTGCCGAGAGCGGATCTTCAGGCGGGGCGGGAGTATGTTGGAAAACAAGCAAAAGCACGACAATCAATATCAAGACGAGCACGAGTCTTGTCACGGCGTATACCCAAGGTCTCGGAGAGCACGGGTATCGCTGCGCCAATCTTCCCTGACTTTTACCCAGATCTCAAGAAATACGGGACGGTCCAAGAACTCTTCCATGGCAACTCTGGCGGCCTGTCCCAACTGTTTGGATGCTTCTCCTTTTTTTCCGACCAGAATCGCTTTTTGGGAATCTCTTTCCACTAAGACAACGGCTCGAATATAAGTCTTGCCTGCGGAACGTTCTTTGAATTCTTCAATGACAACGTCGGTGGAATAGGGGATTTCCTCGGCAAACTGATAAAAGATCTTTTCCCTGATGATTTCTGCAACAAAGAATCGCTCCGGCTGTTCGGTTAGAATGTCATCCGGATAAAAGGGTTCGGATACCGGCAGAAGTCCGATCAACGCTCGTTTGACCCGGTCAACCCCGTCGTTCTTCAGTGCCGAAATCGGAATCAGCTCCCGAAACAGTCCGGTCTTGTGATAAGACTCCAGAAGCGGCAATAACTCCGGCTTTGCAATACGATCTACTTTGTTGAGTAGCAATAAAATGGGAGCTTCTGTTTTTTTCAGGTTGGTCTTCAGCAGCTCATCGACGAATGCCCTGTGATCCTTATCCGTCACGTCAACGATCAAGGCAATCACGTCGGACGACTGGATGGCGCCATCTGCAATTTTCATCATGGCAGATTGCAACGCATACCTTGGTTTGATAAGGCCCGGAGTATCCAGAAAAATGATTTGGGCGTCCGGCTCATTCAAAATACCGAGAACCTTTTGCCGGGTGGTTTGCGGCTTGGGGGAAACGATGGAGAGTTTGAATTCGAGAAGTTGGTTTAGAAGCGTCGACTTTCCGGCGTTCGGTCTGCCGATAATGGCGACGTACCCGCAGTGTTTTTCAGTTGTTCCCATGTGTTGCCTTCAGGTATTCTGCTATTTCGCCCGGAATGGTATCGCGTTGGGCCGCATCCAGGTCAAACGCACGGATGTCGTTTCGTTTCCACAGATCTTGAAGAATGGGATGTCCTTTGCGCGCGACCACGGCTACGACACATCGCGATCCGAGCAATCTGCTGAGTTCATTGATGAAAACGCAGGATTGGCAGAACAACGAATTAATTTCGTCCAGGTAGACGAATGAGTCTTCGGTACGATTTGAAAATGCCATATTAAGGGCATCTGTCAGTTCCGATTCATGAAGCGTATACGGTGCCTGACGGCCCGTTTGTGTCCGGGATGCAACGCGGTGACGGGATCCCCCGGAAGTCACGATTTCAAGGCCGATTTTCAGGTTTTGTTGCAGAACTGCTTTCGTAATAAACCCCGCCCAGTCAACAGGAAAAGACTCGACGACGCGAAGAAGAGCTGTTGTTTTTCCGATATGAGGAGGGCCGGACAAAAAAACGTGCGGTTTCGTCATTGCCGATGAAGAAAAATGTAGTTCTCAAATTCCTGCCTGTTCGCCAATTCGTAGTCCCCGATCTGAGAATAGTCCACAAAAAAGAGCTTCAAATTGGCCTGATAATAGTACCACACTTCATATGGTTTCGAATCTGGATCGTATGGATGACGCTCAATGTCATCGGGTGCGTTGAGTATTACAAACACCATACCCCGGTCGGTGTCCCAGCCTTCCCGGTTGCCCGCCGTAAAATAACTGTTGGCATAGTCAATTCGTCGGTAGTACTCCTCCATCAGCTCGTTTCGTTCTGTTCCGGGAGACGGATCCCTCTGGCGCCAGAACTCGCTGAAGAATCGGGCTTTTGTTGAATCCTCGCCTTTCAAAATTTTGCCAAGATTGGCGCTACGCGCAACGTGTCTCATCTGGCGGATAGCCGCGTCGAGATCAAAGGTCCCGCTGTTCATGGTTGGGTTGGCAAACGTGGACAACCGGACGTCAAAAATCGCTTTGGAAGTTGCACGCTGACCGTCGAGATAGGCGGTAACGTCAAGAATGTATTTTCCATAAGAGAGTTTCCCCTTATCGAGCTCAACGGAACTGAAGGTCTGAAATTGGCGAACGGTCGTCGAGGACGAATCTTCAAACATCACCTTTTGTTTTTTGTCCAGAACCCGATACCGGAGTTTGATCACGTCTTCCGCAACGGATTTCTGACCGGTTCCGTCACGATTCTTCCAGGCAAACCGGCTGTCGTAAATCTCGAAAAAAACACGGTATTTTGTATAATCGTTATCAAAGCTTCGAAAGACATTCGGAATAATATTTACAATGTCCAGAAGACTGTCCTTCTGAATTTTGTCGGCAAAGATCAGGTCGCTGAGACCGATCAGACGGTCCCGAAAAGTCCTGACCGGGATGTTGAGTTTGCGTTGGCCCTCCCGGCGCGTTTCCTGGTCCGATATGGTAACAACCAGGCTGTATTCTCCAGGCTCCACATTCAGCGTGATTCTGCTGAAATGATACCTCAAATCGGACTCGGTTTCTGCGAATTTGTCCGTAATGATTTCGCGGTTTTGAATATCCCGGTTGATGAGGTTGCCGGCCCGGTCGTACAGTACATAGCTGATCTCATACTGGGCCCGGTAGAGATTGGCTTGAAATTTTGCGAAGAGCAGTTCGTTGTACGCTATTTTTACAAAGGCCTCTATTCTTCCTTTGGTGGAGTCTTTGGATGCAACATTGGCAGCATCCAGAAAGAAGAACGGGCCCGCGGTCGCTTTACCCAACCGCTGTCCCGGGGCGGACGCTGTAAGTATCAAACAGCAGAGGAGAAAACGCTTCATACCGGTTCCTTGATTAAAGGGGTTGCATAAATATCATACTCTGTTGCGTCCAAGATCTGAACATCGACGAAGTCTCCGACCGCAAGTTCTTCCGCGGTTTCGATGAGTACTTCGTTGTCGATTTCCGGCGCGTCGTACTCGGTTCGACCTACATAGTGCCCGGCTTCCTTGGAATCAATCAGGACCTTCAATGTCCGACCAATCTTGGCATGGTTCAGTTCCAGCGAGACACCGCGTTGAATCTCCATGAGATGATTGTACCGATCCGTCTTGACCTTTGCGGATACCTGACCCTTAAGTTCATTGGCGTAGGTACCCTCTTCCTTCGAATACATGAACACGCCAAGACGTTCAAATTTGAACTCCCTTACAAACTCACACATGTCCTCAAAGTCTTTTTCGGTCTCTCCCGGATATCCGACAATCAAGGACGTCCGAATGGACACAGAGGGGATTCGGGAACGGATCTTGCGCAGTAAGTCTAACGTTTGTTGTTGGGAAGTGTTTCGTCTCATCGATTTAAGCACAGCGTCTGAAATATGCTGAATCGGAAGGTCTACATACTTGCAAAGTTTGGGGTGTTCGGCGATCAGGTCGACAAGGTCATCGGAAAAGAGAGACGGATACAGATACATCAACCGAATCCAGTGGATGGTTTCAATGGCGCCGAGCGAGGTGAGGAGTTTGATCAAATGGGTATTTCGCTTCAAATTGGGCGCACTTCGATCAAAATCATAACCGTAGGACGAAGTGTCCTGCGATACTACCAGAAGCTCCTTTACTCCTTGTGCGGCGAGGGCTTTTGCTTCCGCCACGTTTTGATCGATCGTTTTGCTGACCAGATTTCCACGAATCATCGGAATGTAACAAAACCCGCATCGTTGGTTACATCCTTCGCTGATTTTGAGGTAGGCGTAGTGCCGTTGATTAAGTAAACGGCGCTCGGAAAATACAACTTGCTGATAATGTCCTTCTATTCGGGAAGTGACCTTGTCGAATTCGTGAACTCCGAAAAAAGCATCAACCTCGGGAAGACTCTTTGCAAGCTCCTCCGGGTAGCGCTCAGAAAGACAACCCGTTACGATGATCTCTTTGTGAACACCTTTCTTGGACGCTCTATTTTTGAGTGCGATGGCCTGCAGAATTGTGTCAATGGATTCCTTTTTCGCACTTTCAATAAATCCGCAGGTGTTGATTACGATGGTGTCGGCGTCTTCTGCGCTGTCTACAATCTGTGAATATTTCAAATTGCCGAGGATTACCTCCGAATCGACCTGATTCTTGGGGCATCCGAGAGAGATGAGGGCCACTGTTTTACCGGTTTTCACCGTCCTGTTCGCGGGGGTAGCCTCCGCTCCAAGAACCGGCAATTTTATCATTTTTGACATAAGATTAATAGTAGCTAAATAGAGACTGAAAGTCAATTTGACAGATTGGAGTCAAACGAAACGATCGGGAATTGGTTTACACGATTAATGTTCGGACGGCTTTTTCAGTGTTTCAATAAGAGATTTGAAAAGAGGTTCTTTGTTCACGTCGGGACCCAGAGAGATCAGCGAATTGGATACAAGGGTGAGTTTGTTTTTTGTAAGGAGGACTTTCATTTTTCCGACCATGTGCCCGTTCCCACCGGCTTGAACGATCAATGTCTTGCCCACCTGAATAGGTTCTGCCGTTTCCACCTGATTGTGTCCTCCGACGATGAGGTCAATTTCGGGAAATGCCCTGGCGAGTTCGACATCCACATCATCGCCGCTGTGACTGAGCAAAATGATGTAGTCGGCTTTGGATTTGACATCTTGCAGTGTTTTTTTCAAGTTGGATTTCTCGTTTTTTACGCTAACCGGATTTTCTTTTCCCTCTGGGAAAAAGCGAAAGCTGGAGGAGGGTGTGTAACCGATAATGGCGAAGCGTTTTCCGGCCTTTTCTTTGATCATGTATGGAGGCAATAGGAGCTTCCCGGTCTTGTCTGCAAGCGTTGTCGAAACGAGCGGGAGATTGCTCTTGAGCACATACTTGTTCAAGAACATGCTTCCATTAACGACGTCGTTATCGCCCAAGGTAATGGCGTCGTAGGCGGTCTTTTCGTAGAGCCGAATCACCATTTTGTCCTGATCCTCTAGATCCCCAAATTGGTATAAAAAATCTCCGCTGTCAAAAAGAAACGTATTTGGGTTTTCCTGGCGAATTCCATCTATGACCGTCTTTCGTCGAGCAAGACCGCCCCAAGGTCGATTCTCACAATCGCATTCCACCAAGTTGCCATTATTATTATTCGTATAGACTATGGTCAGGGAGTCCGAATCCTGTGACAGTTCGGTAAAAAGAAAGTATAATAAAAACAATATGATACGTATCATTGTTTTCTCCTTGGCTTATAACCCATTTACAATTAATGTTCAACCGAATCAATAGGTAATCTAATTTTTAGGATTCCGCGCGACCTGTTACGGTGGACGTCTGGTATGTAATTGCAACTCTCTGCGGTGCTAAAAAAACACTGGACTTTCGAATCGCCGCGATTTATTATTAGACAATGTGCCGGATCTGTTTTGAAACGAATCCTTACCAATAAAGTATCGTATAAGAAGTTTGACCATTAGTTAAGATTGAGATGAAACCCTTTTCGAACGAAAAGGGTACTTAAACCAAACACAGGGAGTGAACAAATGAAGAAAGTAGTTATGCTACTTG
>JAGQUY010000225.1 GCA_020438245.1 Bacteroidota bacterium | reverse complement strand
TCAAGCCCAGGATTTGCCGAACAAATCGCTCAACAGCAGTACTACGAAAACACAAAGAACAACAACCTGCAGTTCTTCGACACTAAGAAATACCTGCCGATTTCGATCAATGCGAAAGCCGCCTGCTTCAAAGCGGAAAACGGACTGACTCGGCTGGATCTGTACTACATGACTCCTCTTAACGGGTTGGTTTTTGAGACAGAACCTGAACTGGGTAAGAAATACACCTCGCAGGTACAAGTTGCCACACGACTCTTTGATGAAAGCTTTCAGGAAGTATCCTCTTCGGAATACGAACGCCAGGTACTTGCCGGTGAAACCGATATCGCCAAGCTCTACTATTTGGACGAAATCAGGATGGTTGTCAAACCGGGAACCTATCTGCTGGCCTTCCAAATCAAGAACGGCGATAAAACGGGTGTTTATCAATTTCCCATAGCGATTCCGTCGTTCGATCAGTCATCCTTGGCGGTGAGTGACATCCAGCTTGCGGTTCGGGTCGGGGATAGCAAGATCGAAAACAAATTCGTTAAACCGGGGTCGTCTGTCCGCGTGATGCCCAATCCTGCCGAAGCTATCGTAAAAAGAAGGAATCTTGCACTATACTATGAGATCTACGGTCTGACCGTTGATGATGCCGGCAGCAGCAGTTATGAGGTGACCTACAATGTGGAAACTACGGCCCCCCGCACGTCATTTTTCCGGCGCATCGGCAGATGGATCAGCGGCAATAAGGTCACGTCATTGGCCACAACAACTACTCGAACCGGTCACAGTTCACTGGAGAATGAATTTGTATCGCTGGATATTCGCAATTTGCCCGGCGGCTCTGCCAGACTTGAAATCCGTGTAAAGGACCTCAACAGCGGGATGGAGAAAACATCCTCATTGCCATTGCAGATCGAATAAGAACGCCTGATTTGAACGCCAACGACGCGTGCCGTATATTGCACCAGGGGGATGCAATCAAGGTGCGCGTTTTTTATTATCGAATTTTCAGGAGAAGCTGTTTGTTCAACCTAAGCAGGCTGCTGCTGATTCTTATCATATCGGCGAGTTCTGTATCGGGACAGGACTCGACCGCCAGTTCGGTCGATCGGCTTCGCGAAACACTGAAACAAAATCCGGATGATCGACGAGTCCGATACGACTTGGCCCGAAGCTATCTGCACCGGCATCAATTTGCTGAAGCATCCGAACTCTACAAGGGCCTGTTTCGGGAAAAGCACTGCACAGGTGAAGAATTGAAAGTATACGCGGTCGCCCGAATGATGGAACACACTTCAAAGGTGATTACATGGAGGCTCTTTTCGAAAGTACCCGTGATAGATCAGCTCCAGAAGGAGATGCCGGAGGCCAAACAGGCGTTGGAGGAAGTGCTTTCTGTGACTCCAGACGATGCAGAGGCGAGATTCCTTCTTGCGATTTTTCATAAAATCGACGGAGACAAGTCACGTGCTGAAATGCTGCTGAAACAGGTCATTGAAGAAGAACCCGGGCTGAAGCCGTTGTTTTTTGAAGACCCATGGATTGAACTGGCCGCTTTATACCGGGAAAAACAACGCCCCGAAGAAGCGTCTGCGCTTCTGCAGAAACGGGTCACGCTCGACAGCACGGATACCTGGCCGATGGTTGCTATGGCACTGACGTTCTTGGATCGGCAGCAGGATGGCGACGCATCTGGCTATTTTCTGAGAGGACTCCGGCATATTCGCGAGGTACAAAATATCGACAAGTTGTATGAAGAGGCGAGTCCCATCGCTACTCCGGAAGAGACGGCTACATGGGAACAATTGGTGAACACCGACGACAAAGCAAATTTTCTTCGGCTGTTTTGGAAGAAACGGGACCCCAATCCGGTGGACGAAATCAACGAACGCTGGGCCGAGCATTACCGGCGTTTGAAACGGGCACGCGACCAATATCCGAAGATCAGACCGCCCTACTATGATGACCGCGGTTATGTTTACATTCGATACGGGGCACCTGATCATTCTTATCCCGGTGACAGGGATCTCTCCTGGGTTTATGATGAGGAAGATGCCTTTTTCGATTTTGTTGATGTAGGGGGCGGCTTTTACGAGCTTCGTCCTCTCACCGACGCCATTCCCTCCGGAGTGATGGGCGCCGATCGTCTGACCTATCTTCACGATCTCGTAGCTGCACGACGAAATCTGCATCCTTTTTATGAGCAGACGGCGTCGAAAATCGAATCGCAGTTAAACCGAACGCACGCCGAGGCCAGTTCAAGACAGCTAGCCGCAAATCTCGCCGGTGCTGCGCTGCAATTCGAACAGAGTTACAACGTGCGAGCGGCCAACCTAAGAGTACGTGATCGATTTGTATACGATACCGGCGCACCGACTATTGCCATCAATGCGGACGTTACATCCTTCAAGAGCTTTTCCGGATCCAGACTGGATTTCAGTTTCATGGTTCCGATTGAGCAGTTGCACGACCTGCCTGTTGCCACGCGCGATCGGTCTTCCTTTTTGACCGTGAGGATGCGTCTTTTGGATTCTTTATATCAGGAAATCCAATATATCGAAAGAACCTACGAACATACGACCGTAGACAGTTCCGATGAAGGAGACTATGTTATACTCGACGAATTTCGCAGTTTGGCGGCACCTGGACAGTACTTACTGGCGCTGGACCTTCGGAACAACAACGATGAAAAGATCGGGATTTACAAAATCTCGGCGCGCGTCAGGGACTATAGTTCGCCTAACCTGCAATTGAGCGACATTCAAAATGCATCCTTTGTTTCTGAAGTCGGGGCCGCCGATCGATTTGTGAAACCGGAGACCCACCTGCGCGTAGTACCCAATCCTGCGGGATATAAGACGAGGGGAAAGCCCTTGACCGTTTATTACGAGATCTATAATCTGACCCTTGACAACGACAATAAAAGCTCGTACGAGATATCGTATACAATCAAACCCGAAGGTCAGACATTTTTTAAACGGCTTTTTGGCGGCAAGAAAGGTTCCGTATCCATCACAACAAGAAAATCCGGCGCCCGTGTAACAGAACATGAATACTCCGGGTTCGATTTATCCGCATTATTACCAGGCAAGTATATGCTGAGGATCAGGGTCAAAGACCTGTTGAGCAGCAGCGAAGTTCAACGAAGCATTCCCATCCGCCTCCAATAGATATGACCGACCTGTTCAATCCTGTAAGAACTTCAAGGGCGCTTATTCTTCTCGGAGCCCTTGCGTCCCTTCAATTGCTCATTCACCTATTTATCCATCCAGATTTCGGATTTCATCGGGATGAGTTCCTGTATATCGACCAGGGGAGGCATTTGGCCTGGGGTTTCCTGGAGGTTCCGCCTGCCATTTCAGTTTTGGCTCGTTTATCATCCATACTTTTCGGAGAGAGCTATTTCTCGTATCATGTTTTTGCAGCACTTGCCGGTGTCGGCGTTGTGTTCTTGACCGGATGCATGGTTCTTGAGATGGGTGGAAGTCAATTTGCCCAGGTGCTCGCATCCGTCTGTGTCTTGTTCTCTCCATCCTACGTCCGGTCTGCCCTGCTATTTCAACCCGTCATTTTCGAACAGCTATGGTGGACATGGATTTGTTATTTGCTGATCCGCTGGATCGTGCGGGACAATCCAAGAACGTGGATTTGGATCGGACTGCTGGCCGGAATCGGACTGCTGAATAAGTACTCCTTTTTTCTCTTTGGCTTTTGCCTGGCTCTTGGGATCTTGTTTTCTCCCCTGCGCGGCGCACTGCGTCAGCGCGGACCTTGGGTTGCCTTGGGTCTGGCCATCCTCCTCTTTCTACCAAACTTGGTCTGGCAAATTCAAAATGAATTGCCCTTTTTTGATCATGTCAAAAAATTGCAGGAAACCCAATTCTTGCATGTTTCTGTCGCCGGTTTCCTTACGGGCCAATTATTAATGAACGCCACATCAATTCTTATTTGGCTTGCTGGAATCGTGTTTTTTCTCTTTGTCCGAAGCGGAAAGCCCTACCGGGCGTTTGGGGTGACTTACCTTGCAGCATTGACCATACTTCTGGCCATGAGCGGCAAGGATTACTATTTGTTGCCTGCATATCCCGTTTTGATCGCCGGAGGAAGTTTTTGGATCGCTCAAATCCCATGGTTGCAAAAGAAACAGTGGGCGAAAGGCTTCCTGCTTTTTTGGATCGTTTCCATAAGTTTGGTCATTCTTCCCTATGCTGTTCCCATTCTTTCGGTAGAGCGGTCAAAAACCTACTTCGCCTGGATGGCAGAACATGCCGGGCTCGATGGTCCGCTCAGATGGGAAGACGGCAGCAAACATAGCCTGCCAATGGACTACGCGGACATGATGGGTTGGGAAGAAATTGCACAATCCGTGGCCGCAGTCTATCATGCGCTGCCCGACAGTGAACGGCAGGGCTGCGTGATTTTCGGCAGCGGGTATGTGTATGCAAGCGTAGTCAATTATTTTCGTGAAAAATATGATTTACCAACCGCCGTCAGCTTCAACGGCAGCTATTATCTGTGGGGTCCGGGTGAATCCGCGGGGAATATCGTGCTTACCATCAACGTTCCACCCTCCGTCGTTCAAAAATTCTGCCGTGAAGTGGAACTTGCAAAAACCCACCGGCATCCGAACGCGCGTGAAAAGGAAGTGCCTATCTGTATCGGACGGAGGGCCAAAGCCACACTCAAAGAATTGTGGCCAAAAATGATTGATTCGCGGTACTAGGCGTCATCTCTGGACGTACTTCCAGCATCCTTCAACATGATCGTCAACCATGCCTGTCGCCTGCATGTGCGCATATATAATGGTTGACCCAACAAACTTGAATCCCCGTTCCTTTAAATCCTTCGACAATGCGTCCGATTCAGGGGAGGTTGGTCTGATTCGTTTTCGAGTCATTCCTTTTGGATCCCGATAGGTCTTGAAGTCGGTGAATTGCCAGATATATTTGTCAAAAGTACCAAATTCTTTTTGAATCTTGATAAACTGCTGTGCATTTGTGATGGAAGATTCAATTTTCAAGCGGTTGCGAACAATGCCCTCGTCTTTCAGAAGGCGGTCAACATCTTTCTTGGTAAATGCAGCCACCTTTCGAACGTTGAAATTGGCGAAAGCCTTGAGGAAGCGCGGTCGCTTCCTCAAGATCGTGATCCAGCTGAGTCCGGCCTGAAAGCCTTCCAATATGAGCATTTCAAACAGCTTGCGATCGTCATGCACGGGTACTCCCCATTCCTCATCGTGATACTTGACATAAAGAGGATCGTCCCCACACCACCAACATCTCGGTCTTTTCTGCGTTTTGGATTTTTCCACACAGCCTCCTGCTTAAATCTCGTAATAAATCGTTACAGACAGATTTTACCAAGAACAACACGTCCTGATGCACCGGTGACATTCGGCAGATTGGCCGGCACGTCCATCAGGCATTCATTGGCAAGAAATGCAAACAGCATTGGTTCCTTCACGGTAGGCGGAATTCCAAAGGACTCGATCGATCGAACGGGTATTTTCCCGAAGAGCGTCTGTAGCCGCATCAGCAGATAGGTATTATAAACTCCGCCGCCGCTTACAAGGAGTTCATCGACGGAGACTGGAGACCACCGTTTGTACTCGTCATAAATGGAACGCGCCGTAAACTCTGTAAACGTTGTAAGCCAGTCGGCGGGAGCAACGTTGGTGTGTTTCTTCAGCAATCTTTCCAACAGAGAATTCCCGAAGCCTTCGCGACCGGTTGACTTCGGAGGGCTTTTCGAAAAATAGTCCATCCTCAACAAGTCATCCAGGACCGAGCTCATGCATTTCCCTTTTGCAGCCCGGCTTCCATCTTGATCGTAGGGTTCCTTGAAAAAATGACGCGAGATGCCGTCCAGCAGCATGTTGCCCGGACCCGTATCCCAAGCCATGGTTTTATCCAGGGTTGAACCGGCACGCAAAATCGTCAGATTGGCAATGCCTCCGATATTCAATACACCGCGCGAGATCTTCTCATCGCGCAAGAAAACAAAGTCAAAGTACGGCATCAAGGGGGCTCCGGATCCGCCGGCGGCAATGTCGGCCATTCGAAAGTCACCGACAGTCGGAACGCCGGTCTTCACGGCAATCACCGACGGATCTCCGATCTGCAACGATGCCCGGCATTCTATACCACTTGTCTCAGTTTGTTCCGGGAAATGTCCGACGGTTTGACCGTGGCTGCCGATCGCATCAATTTCTTCAATTCGTAACTTCTTCTTCTGAACAAACGTGTGCACAGCATCAGCAAAGAGGTGACCAAGTGCGACGTTTGCTCTTGTCGCTTCCTCCAAATCAGCCGTGAACGGCAGATTGGCAAGTAGAGAACGCATTTCATCAGGAAAAACTTCTGCGTCGTGTTCCAGCAGATCAATCTTCGCACCAAGACCGTGACCCGAGACACGTACCATAGCCAAATCAATACTATCCATCGAGGTGCCGGAATTGATTCCGAGTATCGTTCGTTGGGTCTTGGCTGCAATAGCAGTCAGTCTGTGCATGGTAGAAGATAATAAACCGAATCGAATAAACCAGTTCATCCCTTCAAAAGCTCACCCTTGCGACCCGTTGCAAATTGTTTTAAATTGGTTCCTATTCAAGACGAGGAATTCCGTGGCAGAAGTTGATACAACCGGTGCAGGAAAAACGCTGGATAAACTAACAGCGTGGTGGACGCGCCATTTTGGACAAAAAGACTTCGATGAATTCGAGTGGTCACGTCTTCTCGCGTCATTTTACGGACACGAAAAGCATATTCTGGATCATCTTCGAAGTCAGGCCGACAGCCCGTATCCGTTCCTGCGGGACAAGGTCGAGGAGATGATTGCCCGTCAGGAGACGATGGTTGAGGTCTTGAAAACTCGCCTGGAAGAAATCGGTGCTCACGTACCCGAGTTGGCCTCGCCGGCCTCAAAACCGGTAGGCAGCGTTCCTTTTTCCTTTGATTTGCATGAAATTCACGATATGTATAATGCGTATATCTTTCATCACTCAGTCGCGGAACAGGACTCTGCCAAGGCATTGATGACCCGCCTGATCAGTGAAAAGAAATGGCAGGAAGAACAGTTATTTAGTATCGTAACCAAGATTCACACCTGATCGGATTCTATGCACTTAACGGAAATACTGATTTTATTGGAAAATCCGGAATTGACCGAAGCTGCCCAACCTTGCAGAGACTTGCTCGACCGGTTTGGCCTTCGGTACGAGAACAGAAACAACCTGTCTATCCGTGAGCCGGACGCGTTGCGGGAACTTGCCCAAAAAAGCGAAGAAAATGGAATCAAACTTTTCATCGTATTTTCCTCTTCGGCTTCCGCTTTGGTAACCATGATTTCGGCCTACACCATTTTGCCGGTAATCGGTGTTCCCGTTTCGGGTTCTCCGCTGGGCGGGCTGGATGCCTTATATTCTATGACCCAGGTGCCCGGTGGCGTGCCGGTCGCAACCCTGGGGATGGGAACCGATGGCGCTAAGAATGCGGCAGTTCTTACCGCTCAGATTCTTTCCTTGAGCGATGAACGTCTGCGGGATCGTCTTCGATTCTACAAACAAAACGGCTGCAGTTTTATCTAAGGTGCCGTAAATGCCCGACCGAAAAGCGCTCGTCGTTGTTCCCACATACAACGAAAAAGACAATATTGGAACGATCATTTCAAAGATCTTTGAACAGGACGTATCCCGGTACGTATCTGCAATGGAAATTCTGGTGGTGGACGACAATTCACCGGACGGAACGGCTGCTCTCGTCAAGAATATCCGCGAAACAAATTCCGCCGTGCATCTGCTGGAGCGTCCGGCCAAACAGGGCCTTGGTAAAGCATACGTTGCGGGATTCACCTTCGCACTGCAGCACGACTACGACTATATCTTGGAGATGGATGCCGACCTTTCCCACGATCCGGTCTATCTTCCAGACTTTTTTGAAAAGATTCAATCGAGTGATCTTGTCATCGGCTCCCGGTATCTTCACGGGGTCAACGTCATCAATTGGCCTTTGAGCAGATTGCTCATCAGCTATTTTGGAAATCTGTATGCCCGAATGGTGACGGGTTTTCCGGTTCGGGACGCGACCAGCGGCTACAAATGTTTTCGTGCGTCGGTATTGAGACAAATCGACCTGACCAAGGTCAGCGCAAGCGGGTATTCCTTTCAAATTGAGATGAATTACCGAATTTGGAAACTGGGCTTTAAACTTTGTGAAACTAGTATTATCTTTTACGACCGCCAGCTTGGCCAGTCCAAAATGTCGGCCAATATCGTCAAAGAAGGTCTTTTGCTGGTTTGGAAACTGCGAATCAAGGCGATGTTTGGACAGCTTTAGACAGTAGGAGGATGCTTGCCTGTTACTTTAGACTTTGAAAAACCCATTGAAGAGTTAGAAAAGAGAATCAGCGAAATGGAGTCCATGGCCACCAACGTGGACCTGTCCAACGAAGTTTCGGCCCTGCAGAAAAAACTGGAAGAACTCAAAAAGGATATTTATGGAAACCTGACGCCCTGGCAAAAAGTGCAATTGGCCAGGCATCCGGAGAGGCCAAGGTCGCTGGACTACATCGAACGGCTATGTCCGGGTTTTGTTGAATTGCATGGCGATCGACTGTTTGGAGACGACCATGCGATTGTGGCCGGCATGGGCAAACTTGAAGACCGAGAAATCATGATCATCGGGCAGCAAAAAGGAAAAGACACCAAGAGCCATTTGTATCGCAACTTTGGCATGCCGAATCCCGAAGGATATCGAAAAGCAATGCGGTTGATGAATCTGGCTGCCAAGTTCAAGCGGCCGATTCTGACTTTTTTGGATACGCCAGGGGCCTACCCGGGTATCGAAGCCGAAGAAAGAGGTCAGGCGGAGGCGATTGCCAGAAATTTGTTGGTCATGGCTCAGCTTCCGGTGCCTGTCGTTTGCGTCATCATCGGGGAGGGCGCCTCGGGCGGTGCGCTTGGAATAGGGGTCGGAGACCGGTTGCTCATGATGGAGAATACCTGGTACTCCGTGATTGCGCCGGAATCCTGTTCAAGCATCCTGTGGCGTAGCTGGGAACACAAGGAAAAGGCTGCCGCTGCGCTGAAATTGACCCCTGAAGATCTTCTCAGACTGAAGATCATAGATGAAATTGTCAAAGAACCATTGGGCGGCGCCAATCGGGACTATGAAGCCGCCACTGTTTTTGTCAAAGAGGCTATATTGAGAAATTTTTCAGAGCTCGAAGACCTTTCTTCGGATGCGCTGATCAATCAAAGAATAGAAAAGTACTCGCTGATGGGCCACTGGTCCGGCGGGGATCATTGATTCCCAATCCTATCTTTACGTCAACCACTCAAATCCGCGTCCGATACGCGGAAACAGACAGCATGAAGGTCGCCTACCACGCGAGTTATCTTGTTTGGTTTGAAGTTGGACGCAACGAACTGATTCGAGAACTGGGCTATCCGTATAGACAACTTGAAGAAAACAGTATTTTTTTGCCCGTGATTGAAGCGTTCTGTACATACGTCAAACCCGTTCATTACGACGACCTGCTTACTCTCGCTTCGAGCATAACAGATCGTCACGGCGTTCGGTTGCGGATAGAATACCATCTGTACAGAGAAGAGGTTCTCGTTGCTCAGGGTCATACGATCCACGCGTTCACCGATAGCGAAGGACGGCCGATCCGGCCGCCAAAAGACTTTCTGGAGAAATTGGAAAATGCAGAATCTCGTTAAGCACTCGACCATTGTATTCTTCATACTCACATCGGGTGTACCGGCGATTGCCCAGAATCCCGACGTTCGTATCTTTCGGGCCATCAACAACCACCACACCCCCTTCAGCGATCATTTCTTTCAATTTCAAAGCAATACCGTAAAGCCGCTGGTAGTGGCAGCACCTCTTGGCCTTCTGGCGACGGGATTGATCCGGAAAGATCCGGCGATGCGTGACAACAGTGTATTGATTATATCCGCACTCGCGTTGAATTTTGTATTTACCTACACGGCAAAGCCTGCGTTTAATAGAACAAGGCCCTACAAAGCCCTCTCCAATGTTCACACGGTCGGCAGTACGGAGCGATCGGCGTCCTTCCCCTCCGGGCACACCAGTGCTGCTTTTGCCCTGGCCACGTCAGCCAGCCTTGCCTATCCAAAGTGGTACGTTGTGGTGCCATCCATGCTCTGGGCCGGTACGGTCGGGTACAGCCGAATGGCGATGGGCATGCACTATCCCACGGACGTGCTCGTGGGAGCAATGCTTGGTGCAGGCTGCGCTTTACTGATTCATCATTTTCGAAAGCCCATTCTCCGTCAGACTCACAGGCTGTTCTAGTGGCCTCCAACGACGATGTTCTCCGTCGGATTCTGGTTGATGAAGACTTTGCTGCCCAAGACAAAGCAAGAAGAAAGTTTCGCATTCAAGCCAAACTGGAGCCCGTAACACGTTTTGCGGCCATGGGACTGATTGCCGGAATGGCTTTTTTGAGCCGGTGGCTTGGTTTTACCACCTTCGACTATCTTACCCTGACATATTCAACTGCGTATGCGATCCTCATTCATGGTTTGTTCACTTGG
>JAGQUY010000224.1 GCA_020438245.1 Bacteroidota bacterium | reverse complement strand
TTAGTAGTGGTTCGTATGTTGTCCTTAAAGCAGAGAGCTTTAACTCTAGGCGCACTGGATACTTTCCCATATCGGGCGGTATTCCTTCGGTTTTATTTTCCCTTCGATAAGCCCAGTCTTACATACGTCCTCCGGTTATGGGCTACGTATACCATTTATGGGATAGCTGTTTTTACCTCCTTAACCGGATGTGCAGTCAATAATTTGGGCACTCTTGCTGCCAAAATGACTCATGGCCAGGGAGCGACCGTCATTGAAGTTTCCGTAATTGGTATTCATCTACGCACTTGGTCCCACGATCCTGGGATTTCCTTTGGCTTAACAAAACGATCCTATATCTTTCCCACATTCCAGACTAATTTAGCCGAATCAAGCTGGCATTATGGCTGGCTCAAGATGCCACAGACATCACCACTCTCACTGCATTTGAAGACTCTGGGGCTTGAGTTCTCAGGGGGGCCTTTGGGCTACGGTATCTTACTTGGTTACCGAGAACGAACGATCCTGGCGCAAGTTGACCAGCAAAATAATCTTTACATGGAGTTGTTCTACATCGCAGACGAACCCGCTAACACCCACCTCATCCTTTGCCAACATGGAGAATACCAATGCCAAAAATAGCTAATCATATCTGGCTGGGAGCCATATTCGCATTATCGGGCTGCACTCAGCCCAGTTTGTATGTGGCGCATAATACAGTTGTAGGCGTTAATGCGGCAGTCAATACTCAGCGCACTTCCGGAAGCTTGATCGTTGGTTACGATCGAGACTTTATCACGCTCATTCCAAAGTCCGTTGACCCTCCCGAAGAACAAAACCAGCAAAACGATGGAGCGAAAGAAGCGATGAGTGCAATTTCTTGCTCCAAATTAGAAGTCAAAAACATTTGGTTAAGTGAGTTCAAAGAATATTTGGCAACTGGTCAGGCCGCGAAATTGTATGCACAGAAAGTAGCACAGGGTAATGCAGATGTGTTTTCTTGCTTCAATGAGAAGCCGGATTCCACACCGCAAGGATAATAATACAGCGACCAGATAAATAAATTAGGATAGAAAAATGAGGAATCATTATGAATAGTTGCAAATCACCTTCGATTACTTCCTTGCTCATATTTGGGTTGATGGCATCGTTATTATTCGGATGCACTCAAAATTTGGTTTTTGGCGAAAGAACCGGTTTTAATCTTGGAATAAGCGTTAATGATGAAGCGGCTGTACCTCTCGAAGTAAATGCAGGCCTCAAACGTTCTGTGGTTGGCCTAATTCCACCAAAACGTGAAAGGGTTGATGAGGATGGTAATGCAACAGCTGATGACGAAGCTGTTAGTCTTTTATCGGGCTTCGATCTTAAATACGATTCCAATGATACCAACGCTTTGGCTGGAACTCTTGTAATCCAAACTCGGATTGCTTCTGGCATCGCTGCAATCAACCTGGCAGGCGGTCAAAATGCAACTTTAAGGACAAGTGCGGGAGACCCTCAGATGCGAGAATTTAGCGCCGGCAGCGATCAGGCTTCTACTCAGTCACCCAAGCATCTAGTAGAAGCCATGAATCGATTTATCATGGGTAATAAAACTGAATAAATTGATGAGACATACTTATATAAAATAAAAGAAATTATTGAATAATTGATGTCCAAATAAATTATGTAGACACAATAAACCATTTATTCTACTCATGTAAGAGCAATAGTATCTTTCTAAGAGGGAGTGGTGATGGTAAAAAATTATCTATTTATTGGTAGCTATTCATTTCATGACTTATGCGGCAACAGCACCTACTCTATTTTTATCTGGCGTCTACATAGATATTAGATACGTTACACTCCGTAATGTCGTTGAGCGATCATTGGAATATGTGATCGAGGCTATTTCGTAATAACCATTATTCAGATAAACAAACTGCAGCAGTAAGTAACATGCACCGTGCCACAAAAACCGGTATAGATATAGATGGAGAACCAACATGTTTTTCAACAGTTATTATGTATTTTTCAATAGCAAAATTATCCTCGGGATAATACTGATTTCATTGGTGGCAACTGCAACAGCTCACACACCACCACAGGGTGATGATGCTTCAGTTTTGAACAGCACATCAGATATTGACGAACGGTTCCGGCGCATGCACCGCCTGGAAACTTACCGGGTCGGAGCAGGACTCAAGCAAAGAGTGCTGTTCAAGCTCAATCGGGCAAGGCTTGAGGCAGCGGGGCTGTCGCCGAGCGAAATAGCCCTCGCGCTCAACCGAGGACCGCTCCGAGCGTTTCCGTTCCAAGCAAATCCCGAACTAGCATCTACAGGTGCAGTGCGAACATTGACGCTGCTCATAGATTTTGAAGATCATCAAGCAGATGATCACTTGCCGGGCCTAACAGCGCAACGTATTAGCCAGAATATCTATGGATCCGGAACGTCAGAAGCGCAGGATTTTGTGCCTTTCGAAAGCGCTCATGAATATTATCGTCGCGCATCGGAGGGGACATTAGATCTTCAAGGGGATGTAATCGGTTGGATCCGTTTGGCAAAAAACCGATCAGAATACGAACCGCAATATCCAATCGGAGCAAGCGAACAACAGATAATGCGGATAGACAATCAAGCTTTGTTCGATTTGATTTCGACGGCTTTAGATGAAGTGGATGCTAACACCGATTTCTCACAGTACGATAATGATCATGATGGGGACATCGACCTGATTACCGTTATGTACGCAGGACCAAATAACGGCTGGGGCGGTTTTTGGTGGGCTTATCGGTGGGAATTTTTTATCCCTGAAGCATTTACCAAGAAATTTGACGGGAAACGACTCAAGCAGTTTGTGTTTCAGTTTGTCAAACAACGC
>JAGQUY010000223.1 GCA_020438245.1 Bacteroidota bacterium | reverse complement strand
TTTGCGTCAATCAATTTGCCGCATCGGATCACCGTGGTCTGATGCGGCAAATTGATTGACGCAAAGAGAGAGCAGGTTGTTGAAAATGCGGTGATCCTTATCGACGGTAATCTTATCAAACAGGTCGGCCAAAACCTGTCCGTTCCGAAAAACGCGACCGTGATTGACTTGAGCGGATTCACGGTACTACCCGGGCTGATCGACGGGCACACGCATGTCCTGCTCCAGGGTGACATTACCGAAGAAGACTATGCCGAACAAATCCTGAAAGAGTCGATTCCTTATCGTACGCTTCGTGCGACGGTCGCCTGCAAAACCGCCCTGATGAACGGTTTCACGACAATTCGCGATGTCGAAACGGAAGGGGCCATGTATGCGGACGTGGATTTGAAGAAGGCGATCAACAACGGTATTATCGACGGGCCAAGAATGTTTGTGGCCACCCGATCGATCAACACCACCGGTCACTATCTGCTGAGAAACAGCGGATATGCATGGGAACTGCATATGCCAAAAGGCGTTCAGGAGATAACCGGTGCCGATGAAGCCCGCCGGGCCGTGCGCGAACAACTTTCGTACGGTGCCGATTGGATTAAAATTTATGCCGACCGTTCGTACTATCAGATTGCAGACGGTTCGTTTCGAAGCATTCCTAATTTTACGGCGGAGGAAATCAATGCGATCGGAGACGAAACTCGGGTTTCCAGGAAAAAGCTTGCCGCGCATGCCGTAACCCGGGACGGAATTATTTATGCAATCAATGCGGGCGCCAGCTCCATCGAACATGGTTTTGCCATGGACAACGAGTGTATTGATCTGATGGTCAAGAAAGGCGTGTACTGGTGCCCGACGATTTATGTCAATGTGTGGGTGGCGGAGGGCCGTGCCGCTGCGGGCAATCCGATCAACAAGGCATTCAATGATCTACTGCCGGTCGTTTTCAATAAGGCGCACAAGGCGGGCGTAAAAATCTGTTTCGGCACCGATGCCGGCGGTTTTGCATGGACTGAAAACCAGGCGAAAGAGTTCAGCTACATGGTCAAGTGGGGCATGACACCGATGCAAGCGATCAAATCTGCGACGCTCGTAGCGGCGGAGATGTTGGACCAAACAGGCAAAATCGGGGAAGTTTCCCCGGGTGCATTTGCGGACCTCATTGCCGTAAAGGAAGATCCGTTGAAAAATATTTCCGCATTGGAACAGGTTGCATTTGTCATGAAGAACGGTAAAGTTTACAAGCGGCCTTAGCGGATCAACCCTCTCCAACATAACGCAACTTCGGTCGGACATCCACGTTCTTGTAAAAGAGATTGTCCGACGACATTGAAAATGATTTTTTCAGGAGCTTTTTCAATATGAATCAACAACAACCGATGAAAACCAGGATCCTAAAAATCATCTTCTCCGTGCTGTCGACCTATATTCTGCTGGCCGGCGGGTACTATTTTTATGACGGCTATTTCCGCACCGCGTTCAGCAACGACCAGTGTCTTTGGGTGGTTGAGACCGCGGACTCGACACAGCACATTGCCATAAGGCAAATTCTGGAAGGCGGCGTTTCAGATCGTGCAGGTCTGAAAGACGGGGATATCCTTGTAGCCGTGAATGACAGTCTGGTGGGTGCAAACACCGGTCTGGCTCAACGTCTAATCAACAGTTTTTCGACGGATGAGGTTTTTTACTACACAGTGCGCCGGGGAAATGATCTACTGCGACTACCCATTCAGATTATCAAAACCCGCAATACACTGTATTTTTCTCTGGCCATGCTTGGATTCGGTTTTCTTTTCATCGGGTGGATTGTTGGGGCTGCGAAACCGACGGACTTGATACCCCGGCTTTTCTACATAACCTCCATGAGCGGCGCGCTGACTTTTCTTGTTTTCGGCGTCGTGATTGGCCCGGGATACCAGGGTAATCTTGTCTGGGCCATCCACGCCATCACGCCGTTCGCCATATTTGCTCCCAGCTTTGTTCATTTTTTTCTCTGGTTTCCGACCGAGAAACTCACTCGAAAAACGCGTCGGTGGCTGGTTCCCGGTATCTATGTGTCCTTTGTCGGCTTTGTCGCCTTTGACATGCTGGTCAAAAACAGGGGCAATATTTCTTTTTTTCTAATGTTCCTGTTGATGGGGATCAGTTTTGGGATGTTCTTTCATTCATACCGGAACATAAAAGAAGAAAGCAAACGGAAACCGTTACGCAGTATCTTGGTTGGGACTATTCTTGGTATTCTGGGTTTCGTGTACATGATCATTATTCCGGCGTTTGTTCCCGTTGCGTTCATCAACCATCCTGAAACGCTTGCGGGAGTTGCAGTGGTCATTGCCATTCCGCTATCCTTCGGCTACTCAATCTTGAGATACCGGACCATGGACATTGAGCTCATCATTAAGAAGAGCCTGGTATACGCCGTCACCACCGCAAGTCTGGCGGCCATTTATCTGTCCATACTTTTTGCCGGCGGTTATATCATTCAATCCTGGTTTGGCGGACCGGCGAATAATCCCGTCTTCCACTTTGGTGTGCTCCTGCTCGCCGCATTTATTTTCGCGCCCGTGAAAGATCGGGTTCAGGAACTGGTTGACCGTCGATTTTTTCGCGAGCGATTCGACTATCAAAAAACGCTGCTCGGCTTCTCCGAAGACCTGCCACGCCTGACAGAGCTTGACCAAATATTGCAGAAGGTCATGCATACGGTGACGGACACCATGCATATCGAATCAATAGCCATCGTTTTGTTCAGTGAAGGCCGGGAGACACCGACCAACTATGTTCAGAAGGGCATTCAGAGCGGTCGATGTGATTTTAGTCTTACAGACGTCCTGATTTCCAGACTGGCGGCGGCCCGACATGCGTTGCGGCTCGATCATGCACATATACCGGAACTGGAACTGCCTCCTATCGAGCTGAACCGTATCGAAGAATGCGGTATGGAATTGGCTGTACCGTTGATCAAGCAGGACCAAATGACCGGCGTACTGCTGTTGGGTGCGAAATCGTCCGAGAAACCTTTTTCGGGAGAGGATTTGGATTTATTGACCACCGTTGCCAATCAGGCCTGCGTGGCGATCGACAATGCACGTCTGATGCGACGTGAACTCGAAAAGGCCAGGTTCGAAAATGAACTGAACGTGGCACGCCGCATCCAGCAATCACTGCTCCCACAGAAGAGTCCGGATATTGCCGGCGTGGACATGGATGGTGTTTCCATTCCTGCCATGTCCGTCGGCGGAGACTATTTTGACTACATCCAGTTGGACGACCATCGCGTCCTGATTGCGATCGGTGATGTGTCGGGCAAGGGGGTATCTGCGGCATTGTACATGTCCAAGATTCAAGGCATGATCCAGGTGGCGAGTCATCTGTTTGTATCTCCGCGTAAGATTCTCATCGAGGTGAACGAATGGATGTGTCATGACATGGAGAAAAAATCTTTCGTAACCATCATTCTGGCCTTGTTGGACACGAAGGCCGGAACGATTACCATGTGCCGGGCGGGACATAATCCGGCCATCACCTTCCATGACGGGCGTCTCAAAATTATTCAATGCAAGGGACTTGGGGTCGGATTGGTGAGCGGAGAAAAGTTTGAAGAAAATCTGGAAGAGGAAACGGAGCAATTGGAAGACGACAAGCTTCTCGTCCTGTATACCGATGGTGTGACGGAAGCGATGAACGATCAACAGGAGGAATTCGGCGAGGATAGGCTCTTTGATCTGATTCAATCACGAACCGACTTGCCGGCGAAGGCGATTGTCCATGCCATTGTTGAAGAAGTCCAGAAATTTTGCGGGCCGGTGGAACAGCACGATGATATGACGCTGGTGGTTGCCCGCGTCCGTCAGACATGAAGACGCGGATTATTTCCGTTCATCCGAAGAAGCCGGATCGTAAAAAAATCGAAAAGGCGGCGGCCGTTCTTCGAAAAGGCGGCATCGTAGGCTTCCCAACGGAGACTGTTTACGGACTGGGTGCCGGCATTTTCTCGAGTTCGGCGATCAAGAAACTGTTCAAGGCGAAAGGACGACCCAACGATAACCCGCTGATCGTTCACATTGCCTCAAAGAAACAGTTAAAAGCCTTGGTGACGGAGGTTCCTCCCGTCGCCGTCAAGCTGATGAAAAAATTCTGGCCCGGACCCCTGACCCTCATACTCTACAAATCCGATCTCGTCCCTTCGTCGATCACGGCCGGCTTGAAAACGGTTGCGGTTCGCATGCCGGCACATCCGGTGGCCCGTGCGTTGATTCGCCAAGCCAATATGCCCGTTGCCGCTCCGTCGGCCAATCGATCAGGTAAGCCAAGTCCTACGGATGCAGGCCATGTGCTTGATGATCTGAATCATCGGGTTGACTGCATTCTTGATGGCGGTGCGTCGATCGTTGGACTGGAATCGACCGTGCTCGATCTCACCTCCAAACCCTACATGGTACTGAGGCCCGGTGCCATTACGGTAAAAGAGATTCGAAAAATAATCGGGACGGTCAAAGTGTATCCGTCCCGACGTGGAACGGGTCGGCAACTGGATCGCGTCAAATCTCCGGGTATGAAATATCGGCATTACGCTCCCAAAGCCAGACTGTTCCTTTGGGAAGGGCGCCCCAATCGGATTCGAACCGTCGCACAACGAAATGCTGCAAGCCTTCTGCGACAAAAACAAAAAGTCGCTCTCGTAACGACCGACTTATCCTATTGTGTCAGTGGGATTCAGAATGTACTGATGGGATCCACGGCGGCAGAGGTTGGCAGGAACCTGTATTTAGTGCTTAGGATGCTCGACCGGGAAAAGACGGATGTAATTCTGGCCGTTGGTTTTGAAGAAAAGAAAGTTGGATTGGCAGTAATGAACAGGCTTCGTAAGGCTGCCGATCGTTACAGCGTACTCTTGTGATCGGTTGAAATGGGCTTTACGACGATAAACGTGAAGACGATGAAGACCAGAAGCACCATGTATAATACCGTAAATATATATTCGGGGGCGCTATAGAACATCAAGCGGTCAATCCAATACGATATGAAACCTTTTGTAGAGGATTCCTGACCTGTTCGTAGCCACGATTCCAGATCTGTCAAAGGGCAGGATATTCCAAAGAGCGTTTCAAACGCGACCACTGCCATGGCGGTGAGATGCAGCCGGCGAAAGTGAATATTTCGGATCCACGTCCAATGCCGAAAGAAACCGACCCAAATCAACACCAGTCCGCCGACAATGAACAGAACGAATACAAAGTGAATAAAAAGGACGAAGTCAGCCATGTCGTATGATCTCAAGATAGTGAAACAAAATCAATACGGGAGGAGGAAAGAATGAACCGGGAAGATGCCTGGGGGCTTTTGTGCGAGTACAC
>JAGQUY010000222.1 GCA_020438245.1 Bacteroidota bacterium | reverse complement strand
AACGCAGAGGTCGCGGAGGACGCAGAGGTTCGCCGAGGGCCGGCTCCAACCGATATCCTTTACCCTCGCCGTGCTCGTGATTGTATCGGGTAACCACGTCTTTTGGCTGGAATGGATTAAGGCCGCGCGTGTCAATAGCGTGCACTATCATCGATATTTTTATTCTTTTTCCTTCGGAACGCGTTTGTTTCGTTTCCTGTATTTGCGCATATATTCGCGACGCTGCTTGGTGACTTCATACAGGACAATCCCGGATGTCGTTCCCAGGTTCAGGCTCTCAATCATGCCGAACATGGGGATACTGACGCACAGGTCACTGTGTTCAACCGCCAGATCACTGATCCCCCGAGCCTCATTGCCGAACCATACGGCAAGCTTGTAGTGCTCCGTGAAGTCGACTTCATCAAGTTCGGCGTTATTTCGTCCCTTGATGTGTGGGGATGTAACGACCGACACAAAACGGTTTTTTTCCAGATGCTCAATGCAGTCCTGCGTACTGTCAAACCGCTTCACGAAGCTCCATTTAATGGCGGAAACCGATATTCTTGAAAGAGGATTGCTCTCACGCATGTCTTGCCAATCGTCAGGCAAGGCGCGTTTGGGATCGATGACATAGGTCTTTTCAACCCCAAGCGCATTGACGTTTCGGATAATGGTTCCGATGTTTTTCATGTCACTGGGGTCTTCGATGACCGCGATCAGGTTCTTGCACTGGTAATCCTTGATCCCGTCAGCGCGCAATCTGGCGGAACTCTTTTTCTTCGTTTCTTCCATTTTTCGCGAACTCGCCTGATCCGTAGCCCGACATGCCGAAAAGCTATAAACTTCGGCGACAAAAATACGGTGCCGGTACACGAATTCCAACATGCTTCGTCGAACTCAGCCGCCCTTGACGGCCTGTTCGCCGCCAAGAAGGTCTTGCCGGGCAAGACGCCGGCCCCTGATCACTCTTGGGTGGCGCGCCCTACGACCTGCCCGGAATCATGGTAATCGTCACGTCTGTTCCCTCGTCGTCAGCCGCCATCGCAATTAGGTGCGCTGTTACCGGAATTGGTATTCAATCTGTCGTCATATTTCAGAAATGGAGGTGAGTGATGAATGTTGACATTGACATGCTTGAAAAGGCAACTCTGTCTGTATTTCAACACTTAAGAGAAAATGGCATAAAAATCGTCAAATTGGATAAAGATTTTTATTGGAGTATAGAGGAAGAACAAAGATACGATAGTTACGAAAGACCAACAATAATCAACTTAGGGCAGCTCTCAGATGACTTAAGTGAAGTGGAAAAAATTGCATCCGGTGACGGGTTGGTGGTTGGTTACGCCCTAGTTTGGATCGCTTCCTTATTTCTTTATATAGGAGAAAAAAATATAAGTTAATACCGATATTTATGCCAAAGAGTATCAGCGATTTTGGAAAAAGCTACGTTAGTCTGGGATGAAAGTGCCGCCATATTCTAAATTGATATGGCCCAGGGTAATGTCTACGCCAAGTGGTTTTTTGGAGCAAAAAATGAGCCAAAAAGAAGATCACGTATCCATTACATTTGATTTCATTTGGATACCTCCCAATTTGGGTGGGCACCGTGGTGATCCCTACGAGGGAATGAGAACAGAAATACGATGGCAGAGATATATCTCTGAGTTTTTGAAAGATGCCAGAGGCATACAGTGGGAAGAATTTAAGTATAATCCCGTAGACGGTTTGGGTAGGGCGAAGGCAAGATTTACTTCTTCGAACCCGCTTCCAACGGAATGGCTTGG
>JAGQUY010000221.1 GCA_020438245.1 Bacteroidota bacterium | reverse complement strand
CGCCGTCAACGCGCGTGACGCCATGGACGGAAATGGAAATATCCGAATAGTAACCGAGCCAGTAAGCGGAAAAACACTGCGAAAAAGATATCCTTCCGCTGAATACGACGTTTATGTGCATTTGAGATTTGCCGATACCGGGTCCGGAATGACCGATGAGGTCCTCCAACACCTTTTTGATCCTTTTTTTACCACCAAGGACAGCGATAAGGGCACCGGACTTGGACTCTCCGTTACATTTGGCATCGTCAGGAGTCATCAAGGCTTCATCGATGTCGAGAGTCAACTTGGTGTCGGAACGGTATTCCATATTTATTTGCCGGGTGAGTTGGAAAGCTCTTCTGCAGCCAAATTGGATAGTCAAGGAACCGACCCCGCTGGCGGAAGCGAGACCATTCTGATCGTTGAAGATGAAGAGCGGCTGAAAAAATTACTGAGAATGATGCTTGAAGACCAGGGATATAAAGTACTCTCAGCCGAAAACGGCGCCGATGCAATCGAGGTTTACAAGCGCCAACAGAAGAATATTTCAATGGTCATCACTGATCTTGATATGCCGAAGACCAGTGGTTTGGAAGTGGCAGCTTTTGTGCGTAACCAGAAACGCACCGCGCAAGTTATTATCGCCAGTGGGTTCATCGAAAACGTTGCCCGCGAAAAGGCCGAAAAACTCGGGGTTGCAGCGATTATCCAAAAACCATACAACCCGGAAGAGATATCTCGCACCATCAGACATTTGTTAGATGGAAAGGGCTAATCCGCCTTAGCACATCCGTGAACCAGCGTCCCGGGTGGTTAAGTCATCATTAGATTGAATCTTCACGCAGGTTCGAATTCGATCTGCTTCTTATGTGAAAACCATTCTATGATCTTCGTTTGTAATAGGAGCGGTTTCACCGGCTTGGTAACGTAATCATTCATACCGGCCTCCAAACATTGACGCCGGTCTTCCTCCATGGCGTTGGCCGTCATGGCTATGATAATGGGCGTTTTCCCGAGTCCTGCATTCCTAATCTCACGCGTAGCCTCCAGCCCGTCCATCTCCGGCATCTGAAGATCCATAAACACAACATCGTACGGAATACGTTCAACCGCAGTGACCGCCTCCAGTCCATTGGATACCACATCGACTTGATAACCCATCTTGCCAAAGGCGTGAACCGCCATTTTTTGGTTGATCCCATTGTCTTCGGCTACAAGAATACGGATGGGCAACTGATCGGAAAGATCACTCTGCAAAAGCTTAGTGGTAACCACGGCACTCCGTGCAGCACGCCCCGACAAGGTCGAAACAATTGTATCGTAGAGAACGGATTGCTTGATGGGTTTGTTGACACAGGCATCAAAGAGAGCTATTTCCAACGGATCCTCCGGTTGTCCCATGGAAGTCAAAAGGATCATTGGAATCTGCGAACGATGCCTCATCCCTCGTATCAGCCGGGCCAATGTCGCCCCGTCCATTCCAGGCATCTGCATATCGACGATCAGCAGATCTACGTGCCTGTTTGACTTCAACATATCCACGGCAAGAGTTCCGCTCTCCAGAGACTCCGGGACCATTCCCCAGGATTTGAGCTGAAGGCTGAGAATTCTACGGTTCGTGGGATTGTCGTCAACAATCAATACATGTTTGTGAGACAGATCGGGCGTTTCGATGGAAAGAGTACTTTTTTCCTCCACGCCAACGCGGGTCGGCATGGTGAAAGAGAATTTGGACCCCTGCCCGGCCGTGCTCTTCACTGAAATCGTGCCGCCCATGCGTTCAACCAGTTTGGCTGAGATGACCAAGCCGAGACCGGTGCCGCCAAATCGGCGGGTCGTCGATGCATCAACCTGAGAAAACGCTCGAAACAGCCTATCCATTTTTTCGTCAGGAATACCGATTCCCGTATCGATGACGTCAACCTGGATGGTGAACTGCTGATCGTCCCCTGAAAGTTTGTGCACTTCCACGGCGACTTCTCCCCGATCCGTAAATTTGATGGCATTGCCAACGAGGTTCAATATAACCTGACGAAGTCGCGTTGCATCACCGTATATGAAACGCGGCAAGTCCTGATCTATATGGCAGATGAAATCAATGCCTTTTTGGGCGATCCGTGGACTGACCAGCTCAATAACTGAATCGAGCATTTCCTGAAGCTGAAAACTTTGATTCTCAAGTTCGATCTTACCCGCCTCTGCTTTTGAAAAATCAAGAATGTCGTTGATGATGGTCAATAAGGAATCTCCCGAAAGACGGATCGTTTCGACGTATTCCGACTGTTCCGGTGTCAAGTCCGTTTCCGCCAACAATCCGGCCATGCCGATCACTCCGTTCATCGGCGTACGGATTTCGTGGCTCATCATGGCCAAGAATTGTGACTTCGCGTTTGTTGCGGCGACGGCTGCCTCTTTGGTCTTGATCAGTTCATTTTCCGCCTCGATTTGCTTCGTTATGTCGATCTTGACAGCAACGTATCCAGTCAACGATCCCGACGAATCACGTAACGGCGCAATAGACGCATCTTCCCAAAAAAGCTCCCCATTCTTCTTTCTATTGTGAAAGCGGCCACGCCATGATTTTCCTGACGTAATCGTCTCCCATAATTGCTTGTATGCGTCCGAGCTCATTTCGCCCGATTTCAATACGCTGGGACGATTCCCTAGTACTTCTTTAGATGAGTATCCGGTCACCTGCTCAAAGTGGGAGTTGACGTATTCGATACGACCCTGCAAATCGGTTATCACCACAGAGGATGAACTTTGTTCTACTGCAGTCGACAGTTGAAGCAGTTTTTTCTCAAGAGTCCTTCTGACCGTAATATCGTGAACGGTGACCTGAAGGTAGGTTCGTCCTTTCATGCTGAATCTGCTCAAACCCACCTCCGATTCAAAAACGGTACCGTCTTTCCGCTGGTGGGTCCATATAAAGAACCGACGACTACCCGCAAGGGCTTTTTTGATTTCTTCAGCCGCTTTTCGGCCCGAAGGTACCCCATCATGTTGACAAGGCGGCGAAAAATCAGCGGGCGTCTTGTTGAGGATCTCCGCCTTCGAGCATCCGAACAACTCCTCCAGGCGGCCATTGCAATCGAGAAAACACCGATCGTTCATGATGGCGACACCGTCTGCCGAATTCTCGAAAATGGCGCGGAACTTTTCTTCATTTTCTCTCAGATCATTTTCAGAGTTTCTGCGTGAGGTAATGTCACGCGCAATACCCAGCACAACGGACTTGCCGTCGATCTGCACGGGATAAGAACGTATTTCTACATAGACAATAAGTCCGTCCTTTCGCCGAAGATTAAATTCTACGGGTCCGCCCGCCAAGCCCATGGCGTTTCTTGCCAACTCCATCGCCGCCAGGGGAATCTGACCGGCCGAGAGGAGGTTCAACTTCATAAAATTCTGACCTATCAATTCATCGCGTTCGTATCCGGTGAGGATTTCTGCCGCTTTATTGCCGTCCAGGAAGGTACCCGTCATATCATGAAGATAGTAGGCATCCGGGGCATTTTCGAACAGTATACGCAGGCGTTCTTCAGAGCCTCGAAGTCGATCTTGCTCCTTTTTAGTGGCGCCAATGTCCCTGTATATCACGTGAATACCTTTTTGACCGTC
>JAGQUY010000220.1 GCA_020438245.1 Bacteroidota bacterium | reverse complement strand
CAGTAATAATCCGGCTATCCAAGGCTTTAGAAGGAAACTCATCGTTTTCCAAGGTATGCAAAAAGTCAGAAAGGCCCCACCTGTTTTTTGGGTTTCCCGGCGCGTTGGAGCTCTACATCCAGATGTAGGTGTATCGCCGCGGATAGTTTTCTATCTATAATCAGTTGTATTTGGATCAATGCAAAGGAGGTAGAGTGAAAAAAGAGATTTCCAAATCGGAGAGACAAGCGATGCTGATATTGTCCAGTTATTCAAAAGTTGCCCAGGATGAACGACTTGAAGATCGGTTCTTTGACACGCTCAGGTTCACGGATAAGAAATATCAGCAGTTGATTCCCTCTTCACGAGCAGAAAGGAAGGAGTGCTTCAACGAGTTGCTGAAAATCGTAATCAAGAGCGTGTACTGTCTCGAGACTATGCGGCCAAATCTGAAGAATTGGGTGAGTGCGGGACTGGAGTCCGGTTTAAGAGAACGTGATTTTACGTTTATCGCACAGTCGCTCATTTGGTCTTTGGAAGAGCGCCTTGGGGAAGCGTTTTCCGACGAGGTAAAAAACTCCTGGCTGAATCTCTGTCAAAAAATCATCCTGGTGCTCGATGAAATACTCGAATCAACAGATTGCAGCAGACCGTCATCCGGTGAAACTGACCATCACAAGAAGCGCCAATAAAAAGAGGAACAGTAGCGCTAGGGTCAGAACTATATTTTGAGCTTCGTTTGTCAGCATAGGGTCTCCTTTCATACAAGAAACCCAATTTGCCCATCAAATATAACTACATGAATGTGTGTTTTGGTGTCCAAGGAACTTATCAGCATCCCACCTGAATATACGGTGATACAGTTCTACATCTGTCCTCGCATAAATCTTGAGAAAAGTTCTCCTTTGGAGTTGATGTGAAGCTTCTTGTAGATGTTCTTGATGTGAAATCGGACGGCGTCAATCGAAACGCCCATCTGGGATCCAATCATTTTATAACTTAAGCCATCTACCAGACCCTGAACAACCTGTTGTTCTTTGACCGTCAACTTTTTCTCAGGCTGTCGTTTAGGTGTGAAGTATTGGATTACCTTTCTGGCGATTTGCGGTGACATGGGTGCTCCACCGGCATGCAGTTCAAGCAATGCATCCCGGATTTCGGTGAGGGCTGTATTTTTGAGCAAGTACGCCGTTGCGCCTGCGCACAAAGACTGAAAAATCTTGTCGTCGTCGTGGAAAACGGTCAGCATCATGATGTCGATTTGAGGCCATCTCTTTTTCACCAAACGAATCGCGTCGATACCACTCATTCCGGGCAGCTGGATATCCATGAGGACCATGTCAGGCACCGATTTTTCATTAAGTCGCTCCAGAAAGGCTTCTGCCGTCTCATCGGAGGAGAAAATCCGGAATCCAAGTTGGGCTTCAAGAAAGCGCTTGAGCCCGTTTCGTATTTCCGCGTCGTCCTCCACAATACTGACAAGAATCACCGATGTTCTCTCCCGCTTAATTTTTGATGGGTACGGATAGGTGAATCTTCACACCGTCTTCAATAGCAATCTTCAAGGAACCTCGAAGCGTCTCTGCTCTCATCCTGATATTCTTCATTCCGTGCCCGCCAAGTCCTTCCGATTCGACAAATCCCCTGCCATTGTCGCTGATGGTCATGCTCAACTGTCGACCTTGGATTCTCATTACGATTTCAACTTCGGTGGCATTGGAGTGTTTGAATATGTTGTTCAGCGCTTCTTTGTAAATCAGATAGAAATTTTGTTTGATCAGAATCGGCAAGGTCATATTGACATCCAGCTGGGACGTTTCGAACTTTACGCGTACGTCTTTTTTATCAAAAAGCGAGTTGGCAAATATTTTCATTCGTCGGATCAGATCCTGGAGCCGATCGCTCCGTGCATCGATGGACCAAACGATATCGCTCATGCTCGAAACCACATTTCGACTCAGTTCACCGACTGTTTTCAGCATGGTCTTTGAATCTTCACTTCCAGATTCATGCTGGATCAATTCTGAATACATTGAGATTTTGGACAAGTCGGCCCCAATATCGTCGTGCAGATCACTCGCGATCTTGACGCGAAGTCGCTCCATGGCCAAAAGGCGGTTGACGCGGTATTGGTATAAAACCCATAACAAAGAGGTCATCATTGCTATCAAAATTAACCTGAACCACCAGGTCCGCCACCACGGTGGTTTTACGACGAACCTGTATCGGTCTTCCGTCCCTATCACGTGATACTGGTTTCTGGAACGTACGTGGAAGAGATAAACGCCTTCGTTAAGGTTGGTATAGGTTACGCGATTGTCGGTGTTCCAAGCCGTCCAGTCGTCATCAAAACCTTCCATTTTCCACGAGAAGTCCATTTTGGACAAATTAAGATAATCGGATGCCGAGAAACCGATACTGAATGTATTGAGCGCATGCGCTATGGTTGGTGTTTTTTGGTCGGTTCCGTTTTGCCAATCGGGGTATCGTCCGCGGAAAACCATGGAATCGCCTTTGATTCGCACGGAGCGAATCAGCGCAGGATAGGTTCGCAGTACATTTCGTTGATTCATCCGGTCATAGAGTGCAATTCCGTCAGTACCGGCCGCCCAGAAGTATCGGCCATCCGGAGCGAACGCCGTTTCCCCAATGTCCACGTTATAGAACAAGGTCGAATCATAGCTCCATCTCCCGGCGTTTTGGGTCACCCGGAGAATATGGCTGCGGGAGAGGACCCAATAAGCGGAATCCTCGCGGGCCAACTGAAAGACGTTCCTGTCTGTTTCATTAAACAGGGGACCCAGCGTAGAATCCCGTGAAACGTGAAAGTCATTATCGTTCCAAGTAACTCGATATAGTCCTTTCATGGTCAACGCACTCAAATGTCCAGTGGCGTGACTGAGAAACGTGTATCCGTCGGGCATGCTCAGATACCGAAAATAGCCGGCGTCACCTGAAGGGCTAAGAACGATACGAGCAATTCCCCGTGTGTAAAATCCTGCCCAAATAATCAACGAATCTCCGGGCGCGGTATCTTCCTGAATAAGGGAAAGAACCTCGTCGTGAAGTTCGAAGAGGGCTTTTCTGAGTTTGGTGCTCAGATCGAACGTGACAAGCCGGTTTCGCGCTCCAAGAAGCCAGGTCTGTTTTGGCCCCTTTAGACGGCAAAGAGCCTGTGTCACGTAGTCATCATGGTAAACGAGAGAGAATTTTTTGTCCAAGATGGCAAATTCGGCTCCCCCGATGGCCAGAAGGCCGCCCGAAGAATCCATATTTCCCGTCCTGAAGTCAACGCCCACAATTTTTTCCACAGTCAACAGAGCAATCTCTTTGGTGTTTTGAGCTGCCCGATATAGTCCCTGTGTGGTGCCGATAAACATCTGATCACCAAACCGCTGCAAAGAAATGACGGAACACTTGAACCCCCTACCGTTATTCAGGTAGGAAACCGGATTCAGCAGGTCGCAACACACGATTCCGTTTTCCGTTGTCAACCAGACTTCCCCGTCCTTTGATTGATAAGCAGATTTGATGTTATCAACCGGAAGACCGTCTGCCGAGGTGATGTGCATGAGCAGCCGGCCATTCTTGTCGAGGACATAAAAGCCGGCATTAACGGTATGCAGAAGGTACGTAGTGTCTGACAGCAGGATGGCGCCGGAAACAAACGACGTTTTTTCCGGCCACGCTCCCTCCATTTTGGTCACCGAGCCTGCGACGGGGTCGTATCTGAAGCATCCTGATTTTCTGGTGACGACCAGTTTTTCGTGCTCGTTATAGGGCAGTACCGCGGACGCACCGGTTTTCCCAAAAAATTCACCACCTTTCAGGAGGGACATTTTCTGATTCGTTCGGTTCCACTCGAAGAGGCCCTGATCGGGTACGAAGCTCCAAAAAGACGAGTCCATCGGAAAAATGAATAAAAAGCGTGCACCGGGAGCCGGCTTGATGAATTGGACTTGCCTATCATGGTATCGCACAATTCCTCCGAATGCGCTGAAGAAAACGTCCTCGCCAATTACCGCGGTACTCCAGAAATTGGTAACTGCCGGAATGGGTTCCGGTAAATCCGCGGTGATTGACCTGAAGACGTCACGACCTGCAGAGTCGGTATCCACATAGCCACAATCCCCGTAGGCGCCAACCCATACACGTCCGTTCTTGTCAATATCCAATGAATAGACTCCTCCCGGCTTGGGCATCCTGATCTTTTTCCAGCGCTGTCCATCGTATTCCAACACGGAGCCCTCGCCGCCCGCTGCGAAATACATCAATCCCCTCGGGTCCTGGCGAACGCTCCAGACCTGATTAAATGCCTCATAGGCGTTGGGTGAAAAATGTTGGAACGTTGGAATGCCAAGACGGTGTTGAGCCCATGTTGGAGGAATGCCCATCCAAAAAAGCAGAATCCAAAACCATGTATTGACAAGGGATTTCATAATCGATGTAATGTAATAGTAATTAGGCGATCTTGCCAGCACCCTCATGTAGCCTACACGTACATGCAGGAATGGTTGGATTGCATTTTCGTCGGCGTTCACTCGACCTACCGGGCAAGGTTCGGAGGAAGAAAAGGGCAAAGATCGGCGAATCGAACTTAATGGGAGCCTTAATCGACAAAAAAGTGTGGAGTTAGGTGCGCAGCACAGCTACAATAAAGAACAAGGCTACAATTCAGTGCCTGAAACCAATTATCACGAACACTGCAATTAGAAAAAGCAACAGAAGTGCGATCGACAGAACAGCGTTTTGGGCCTGAGGTTTGATCATAGGTTCTTATGTATACAATCGGACGGATGAATCGGTCAACAAAGTATAAAGAGTATAGTATAAAGAGTATTAAGTATGATTGAAGAAACGTTATGTCTCGTAAGCATTTATACGTAGAGAAGGTTTTGCATTCGTTGTTTGGATTATTCTTCTATATTGTAAAGACGACTGTAATGACGGCGTTCTGCCGGATTGGTCTTCAGAAAAATGCAATACTAACCGTATGTTGTCTATTTCAGTAATTGTGCCGGTCCATAATGAGGCGCAAATCATCCAGCAACAGCTTGATCGCCTGAAAACGCTGGATATTCTTGAAATCATCGTGGTAGATGGAGCAAGCACGGACGGAACGGCCCGGATGCTGCAAATGGAGAAAAACCCAAGACTGAGAACCTTTGGGGCACACAGAAGTCGAGCCCGCCAGCAAAATAAAGGGGGACAAGAAGCTCGTGGGGAGTGGCTCTTGTTTCTGCATGCAGATACGGTCCTGCCAGCCGAAAGTTATGACCGGTTAGTTCGGACTATTCGTGAAAATCCGGAGATGGATGCCGGTGCGTTTTATCTCGAAATGGATGCGGTGGGATGGTATTTCTCTTACCTTACGTGGTACAGCCGTTGGAGGAGCCGATGGTTCAAGATGCCCTACGGTGATCAAGCCGTATTTGTCCGGAAACGTATTTTCGATGAACTCGGTGGTTTTCGTGAGGATCATCCCATCATGGAAGATGTGGAATTTGTCCGGCGTCTAAACCGCCGGGCGCACTTCAGGATGATTGATGCAAACGTGATTACGTCTGCCAGACGCTTTCTGAAAGACGGCGCACTCAAACGCGGATTCAAGAATCTGTTTATTCAATTACTGTATATTGCCGGAGTCCGACCTATTCGGCTGGCTAAGTTATACTAAGCATGACGACACAAAC
>JAGQUY010000219.1 GCA_020438245.1 Bacteroidota bacterium | reverse complement strand
ACTCAAGGTGAACCACGAGATCATCCATGTCAAGGATTCGGCATCCGTATTGCTTGACATACCCGAAACACACCATGGCCCCTTGGTGAATTCGATGTTTAAAACTCTAAAACAGGACGATGCGGTTTCTGTTTGCTGGCTTGGTAATCAGGTGAGTCACGAAGCGGATGCAATTCACGCGTTAAACATCGCAAAATCGTGGGTGGAATTGAGAAATGCGGCCCGTCTGTTTTCGGTACCGGCTCAAAATATGGTCTTTATAGACCAGGAGGGGAACTACGGCTATCAATTCTTGGGAACGACTCCCATTCGGAATGCCGGAAACGGTACCCTAATCATGGATGGAACAAACAGGTACTACGATTGGAAGGGCGTTATTCCGTTTGCCGACCGCCCCTTTGTGCTTAATCCTGAGAAAGGATTTGTCGCGTCGGCGAATAATAAGGTCGTCGATGAACAGTATCCGTATTTTATTTCAAGCTACTTCTACGAACCCGCAAGAATTGATCGAATCACCCAGTTCATTCAATCCAAAGAAAAAATATCTGTCGAGGACAGTAAAAGGCTTCAAAACGATCAAACCAACACAATGGTGGCTGAATTAATTCCTACCATTGTATTGGCATGCAGAGGGGATTCTGTGATGGTTGAAGAATCGGAGAATGAGGCTCCCTCGAATGTTTATCAGGAGGCTCTGCTTTTTCTAAAGCATTGGGACGGTGTGTCCGACGTCCGTAGCCGCGGCGCGGCAGTTTTTCATGCATTTTGGATGAAGCTTGTCAGTCATCTGTATCAGGACGAATTGGGGGAGGGGTTGTATGCTACATTCGCCAACTCCTACATCTGCACTCCGGCAACTCTCCAACTTTTTAGATTCCCTGAATCAAGTTGGTGGGATGACCAGCGAACCGCTGGTATTAAGGAAAACAGAGATGGTCAAATTCGAGCGGCCTTTAAAGAAGGTGTTGATTTTCTGGTCCATACAATAGGAAAGGAACCGGGAGCGTGGGCTTGGGGAGACCTGCATACTATCACCTTTGAACACCCTCTAGGAAAACAGCCGCCACTTGACCATTTTTTCAATATCGGACCTTTTGCACTTGGAGGTGACGGCCAAACTCCAAACAAGGCAACTTTCAGAATAACTTCATCGAAATTCAATACCTTCGAGGGTCCCAGCATGCGCCGTATTATATCATCCTCCGATCTCGGACACGCATCATCTGTTATTACGGTTGGACAAAGCGGACAACTTTTCAGCACACACTACTCGGATCAGGTTGACGATTGGCTAAATGGGATTTATCGGACGACATCGATGAATCCCAGCGAATGGTCCTCCTACAAAGTACTCGTGTTGAATCCGGAGAAGCCCTGATGTATAGAATCGGATACGGTTACGACATTCACAAGCTTGCTGCGAACAGGCCATTCGTGCTGGGAGGCGTGACGATACCTTTTGAAAAAGGCCCTGTGGGGCACTCTGATGCCGATGTCCTTTTGCATGCAGTCTGTGATGCCTTACTGGGTGCCCTGGCGTTGGGGGATATTGGCCGTCATTTTCCGGATACGGACGTGAAATTTAAGGATATTTCGAGTATTGCACTATTGAGACAATGCCACACGCTTATTTTGTCACGTGGTTATACAGTTGTAAACATTGATTCTACCGTGATTTTGCAGGCTCCCAAGATAGCTCCATTTGTAGAACAAATGAGCCAAAATATTGCTTCTGTTACAGGTTTGCAGGCTCACGAAGTGTCCGTGAAGGCCACGACTGCGGAGGGACTGGGGTTTGTAGGGGCTGGAGATGGGGTCATTGCCCACGCAACCACTCTGTTAAGAAAGAAGTAAGGAATCGGTTAGACGAGCTGCATATTCTTGGCAATAACAACAATTCCGGACGGCGTGACAAAGAATCTTTTTTTATCCTCTTCCAAATTGTATCCTATTTCGTAATTTTCCGGTATCGTCACATTCTTGTCGATGATCGCTTTCTTGATTTTTGAATGACGTCCCACCTTGACATTGCTGAACAGGATCGATTCTTCGACCAGGCTGTAACTGCTTAATCGCACATTAGGGCTTAATAAACAGCGAACTGCTTTGCCGCCGCTGACAATGCATCCGCCGGATACGATCGAGTCGACGGCCATTCCTGTTCGTCCTCCTTCAAAAGCTTCTGCAAAGACAGTTTTTGCCGGTGGATATTGCCCCTGGTAGGTTCTTATCGGCCAGTCGAAATCATACAAATTGAACACGGGTGAAACAGAAACCAGATCCATACTGCATTCATAATAGCTGTCAAGAGTTCCGATATCCCGCCAATACGGAGTTGAGGTTTTATTTTCGTCCTCGAAATTATAAGCTTGAACCTTGTAGCTATTCAGCATTGATGGAATAACGTTTTTACCAAAGTCATGTTGGGAATCCTTCTTCTTGGCATCATCGATCAGGACCTGAGCCAAAGCTCTGGAACTGAAAATGTAAATACCCATGTTAACGTAACAAAAGTCCTCTTTGTGAGGAAGTGGTTTGGGTTCTTTGGGTTTTTCCTGAAATTCGATGATCTCGTTGGATTCGTTGACGACCATAACACCAAACTGGTGAGCAAGGCTCTTTTCTATTTCAATTCCTGATATGGTTAGATCGGCTCCTTGTGCAATATGATACTGAAGCATTTTCAGGTAATCCATTTTGTAAATATGGTCACCTGAAAGGATTATGATATACTCCGGTTCTTCATCTTGCAGTATATGGAGATTCTGGAATATGGCGTCGGACGTGCCCTGGTACCAGTGATTGGCGGTTCGAAACTGGGGGGGAATGCTGTAAATAAATTCACCCAATTCCCCGTTCAAAAAACTCCAGCCCTCCCTTATATGAGTATCGAGCGATTGGCTCTTATACTGGGTGATAAGATAGATTTTGCGAAAACCGGAGTTGATTGCGTTGGACAGAGTGAAGTCAATGATGCGATATTTGCCCCCAAACGGAACGGCGGGTTTGCTTCGGTCTTTGGTCAACGGGTAGAGTCTTTCTCCCTGTCCTCCGGCAAGAATGATCGTAATGGTGTTTCTCAATAAGGAGGATGAAAGAGGCGTCATGAATTCTCCCAGATGGATTTTAAAGCATGGATGGGTGCAAAAAGTTATGGAATCCTTTCGCCGTTGGCAACATTTTTTGCAAATTACGGTGGAAAGAGTCGGTTTTTTTGTTTGACTCCCTTACGATTAGTCCATATTTTGACTTGATTTAGCTTTTGCTGACTCGTATTTCTTGTTTCAAAAACGAATGAGGATGGAATGACTGAAAAGATTATGGATAGGGTCAATCTGCCGACAGACCTGAAAGGGCTGTCGACCGATGAGCTCGTATTGCTATCCCACGAATTGCGGACCCATGTCATCGAACAAATATCAAAAATCGGCGGACATCTGGCATCAAGCCTCGGTGTTGTCGAGATTTCAGTTGCTGTGCATCACGTGTTTAACACTCCGAAGGATAAAGTACTTTGGGACGTCGGGCACCAGGCTTATGTACACAAATTGCTTACCGGTCGAAAGGATCGTTTTCACACGATCCGCCAGACCAATGGTCTCAGCGGATTCTGCAAAATTCATGAAAGCGAGTACGATGCGTTTGGGGCGGGTCACGCCAGTACATCCCTCTCGGCAGCCGTCGGAATGGCCATTGCGCGGGATCGGCTGCAGCAGGATCAAAAGATCGTTGCAATAATCGGGGACGGTGCGTTGACCGGCGGCATGGCCTTCGAGGCGTTAAACAATGCCGGTTCCTTGAAGACCGATATGATCGTGATTCTCAACGACAACATGATGTCCATATCGACCAATGTCGGTGCTCTGTCAGACCACCTGACCGATATTATTTCGGCGCCTCTATACAACAAGGTGAAAGATGAAATTTGGAATGCCCTTGGTCGTTTCAATGAAGTAGGCGACAAGGTGAGAAGCGGCTTGGCGAGACTTGATGAGAGTATCAAGTCCATGTTGGTTCCCGGTCATTTTTTCGAAAGTCTCGGCTTCCGCTATTTTGGGCCGGTTGATGGTCATGATCTGCCCCGTTTGATCCGGCTTTTGAATGACGTCAAACAGCTCAAGGGCCCTATCCTGATTCACGCGCTCACGAAAAAAGGCAAGGGCATGCCATTAGAAGAGCACGATTTGGGCAAGTACAAAGTGAATGCAAATAAATTCCATGCGGTAACGCCTCCGAAGAAGTCAACCGAACCCGTGCCACCATCGTATACGGACGTATTCGGGAAAACGGTAGTCAAACTTTGTCAGATGTTTCCTTCAGCGGTTGGTATTACCGCTGCGATGGCCGACGGAACCGGCCTCAAATATCTCGCCAAGGAGATGCCGGAACGATTTTTTGACGTCGGTATCGCCGAACAACATGCGGATAATGTCCCGACTGGTGCGGCCAAACGTCTCGGCAAACTGCGCCTCCGTGATGTCAACGCCGACTTCCTCGGCCAGCATCCGCCAGCTGTCCAGATGAGGCGTGTAGCTGTCGACCAACACGCCGTCCATGTCGAA
>JAGQUY010000218.1 GCA_020438245.1 Bacteroidota bacterium | reverse complement strand
TCTCCGACCGCCGTGAAACGATGACCTACTTGCGGCAAGTAGCCGCTGCCACAGACCGTCCGATCATGCTTTACAATAATCCGGTAGCTTATCGAGTAGACATTACACCGGATATGTTCGCCGAACTTGCCGATGAACCCAAATTTGTTGCAATCAAGGAATCGTCGGATGACGTCCGCCGAATTACCGATCTCATAAACCTTGTAGGCGACAGATACCGGCTATTTATCGGAGTGGACGATCTCGCGCTGGAGGCCTTGACCTTGGGAGCCGTCGGATGGTTGGCGGGTTTGGTCTGCGCATTTCCAAAAGAAACCGTCGCCCTATACAACCATGTCAAGTCAGGTAGAATGAAGGAAGCAATTGAGTTGTACCGCTGGTTTACACCGTTGCTACACCTTGATGTGTCCATCAAATTTGTTCAGAATATCAAACTGGTCGAACAATTGGTCGGAGTCGGTACGGAAACAGTCAGGCCGCCAAGGTTGCCTCTTGCAGGGGGTGAGCGGGACCGCGTTGAAGCGATTGTCAAGCAGGCGTTGGCGCACCGGCCAACCTTATAAGGAGGTTTCATGGTTGACGAGCTGAGAGAGCTTTACGACTATAATACGTGGGCTAACGGCCGCATATTTGATGCAGCTTCCAAACTTTCAACAGAGCAATTCAATCAAACCGTTCCTGGCAGTTTTCCGTCTGTCCGGGAAACACTCAGGCATATTCTGGCAGCTGAATGGATTTGGCTTTCCAGATGGAAGGGTGAATCGCCGTCGGCCATTCCTGCCGAATGGGACACCTCAACGATGGAAGGTATTCGATCCCATTGGGAAGAAAATACCAAGAACCTGATTACGTTTGTCAGGGGGTTATCCGCTTCAGACGTTCAAAGGTCCGTCACGTACCGAAGTATCAAGGGCGATTCGTTCACCAATACCATGTCGCAAATACTGAGACACCTTGTCAATCACTCCACGTATCACCGAGGACAGATTGTCAACATGCTCAGAAATCTGGGTTCGGATGGTGTGGGAACGGACATGATCATCTATTTTCGCGAGCAACAGAAAAACTGAGAGGATTGCATGGAAACAAAAAAACTATATATCGGAGGCGAGTGGGTTGACGGGCCCTTGTCGAAACCGAATATCAATCCGTCAAACACCGCGGATATCATCGCGGAATATGCTTGTGGACAGGCCGATCAAGTGCAACAGGCGGTCGCCGCCGCAACGTCCTCGTGGCCAACATGGGCAGCCTCAACACCGCAGCAGCGATTCAACGTGCTGGACTTCGTAGGAACCGAGCTTCTGCAACGCGCGGAAGAACTTGGTACTCTTCTTTCGAGAGAGGAAGGCAAGACACTGCCCGAAGGAATCGGTGAAGTTCAGAGGGCGGGCTATTTGTTCAAGTTTTTCGCCGGTGAAGCCCTTCGCAATTCAGGCGAACTGGTGCAGTCGGTGCGTCCGGGAGTTTGGGTCGATTCGGTTCGGGAACCGATCGGAGTGGTAGGCATTGTCACACCCTGGAACTTCCCGATTGCGATTCCTGCATGGAAAATCGCTCCGGCACTCGCGTTCGGCAATGCAGTGGTTTTCAAGCCTGCCGAGCTTGTACCGGGATCGGCCTGGGCTTTGGCGGAAATCCTTTCAAGGTCGGGATTGCCCAAAGGAGTCTTCAATCTTGTGATTGGAAAAGGATCGCAGATTGGCAAAGTGTTGGTCGAACATCCGGATATCGCCGGTATTACATTCACCGGATCCATTGAAGTGGGAGGACAGATTGCCGCCGCCTGCGGAAGGAATATGAAAAAAGTCCAACTTGAAATGGGAGGAAAGAATCCGCTGGTCGTTCTGGACGACGCCGATCTTGACGTTGCCGTACAGGTGGCCATTCAGGGCTCCTATTTTTCGACGGGTCAGCGGTGCACGGCGTCGAGTCGATTGATCGTGACGGAGAAAATTCACAATGCGTTTGTTTCCGCTATGATAGAGAAACTTGGGACCATTACGGTTGGCGACGCTCTCAAAAAGGAAACCCACATCGGACCGGTGGTGGATCAGAGTCAACTTGACAAAGACCTTGAATATATCCGGTCCGGCGTTTCCGAAGGTGCCAGACTCGCTTGCGGGGGCGAAGTGCTTAAACGAGATGCGCCCGGCTATTTCCTGGCCCCGGCACTGTTTACGGACAGCCGGCCCGAGATGCGTATCAATCGGGAAGAAATTTTCGGTCCCGTGGCAAGTATTATTCGAGTCAAGACGTACGAGGAGGCCTTAGAGATGGCGAACGACACGCCGTTTGGACTGACCAGCGGTATCTGTACCAAGTCGCTGAAACATGCCCAGCATTTCAAACAACATGCGCAAGCTGGGATGGTCATGATCAATCTTCCGACGGCCGGCGTTGATTATCATGTGCCGTTCGGTGGCCGTAAGGCGTCGAGCTATGGGCCTCGTGAACAGGGGTCGTATGCAAAGGAGTTTTACACAACGGTAAAAACCACTTACACCATGGCGGGGTAATATGGAAATCATAACCCTATCGGAGCAGGCGTACGATGTCCTGGAAGAAATGATCGTCACGCTGAAATTGAAACCGGGAACAATTATTTCTGAAGGCAGGTTGAGTTCGCAGGTTGGCATCGGTCGGACTCCGATCCGGGAGGCATTACAAAAACTGGCTCACCAGCATCTTGTGGAGGCGATCCCGAAAAAGGGGATTCGTGTCAGCGAAATCAATATCGCAAGTCACCTGGCGCTTCTGGAAACGCGCAGAGTACTCGAGCGGGTTATTGTTTCCAAGGCCGCCACGCGCGCCAGCCATGAACAGCGCGAGAAATTGAAAGAGGTGGCAGACGCCATGGACGCGGCTGCCCGAAATCGAAATCTGGATGAATTTATTCAGATTGATCACGCCTTTGACGAACTGATCGGTGAAGCCGCCCAAAATCCCTATGCGACAGAAGCCTGCTCACCCTTGAGAGCACATTGCCGCCGTTTTTGGTACCGGTATCACAAGGATGAAGACTTGTCTGAAGCCGCGAGGATTCATAGGGAGCTGATGGAAGCCATCTCCAATCAGGACGATGCGTCGGCAGTCACCGGTTCTGACGATTTGATCGACTACCTTGAACAGCTGACTCGCGGCGTACTTTACAAGTAGCGGATCAAGTTCTTATCAGGAGTGCTCTGGCTCTTTCGAGCTCTTCGGGCGTATTAACGTTAGTTAGAAGTACGGGATTGAAAAAAGGCAGTTCATCGTTCAGTAGAACAGTCAGTGTTCTGACCTTGTCGTAGAAGTTGGAAATTTTCATGTCGCCCGTATTCAGTTGCCGGGCGATCGGTTCGAGACACGATTTTCGGTACAGGGCGCATAATGGCTCTGCCCCTTGTTCGGTTGTTGGAACGACAGCATCCGCGTCCTCGCCTTGTTGAGATAGATAGCGAAGCAGATCGATCGATAGGAAAGGCAAGTCACAGGCAAGCACAAAACAGGAATCATTCGACGCGTGAAGCAGCCCAGTATAGATTCCAACAAGCGGACACGATTCCGGTCGCGCATCGGGTATCTTTCGGTATGGCAGGAAAGAGAAATCATCGGGACGGTTTGTGATGATCAGAAGTTCAGAAACCAGAGGAGCTACCGCAACGCATGTACGTTCGATCAGGGTCTCCTTTCCGACTTTGACCAGAGCCTTGTCTGTACCCATCCGGGCCGATTTGCCTCCGGCCAATACGATAGCGGACCTGTTTTGCATTTCTGAATATCCCAAAATCAGCACCCCAAGGCAAGTTTAATGCTTAACTGTCGAAAGTCATTTGAAATTATCCGGTATCTTTCTATTCTTTGTGGAATGAGTTGAGGAGTAATGGCCAAACAGTCCTTTACATGCATTGACGCCCACACGTGCGGCAACCCTGTCCGTGTCGTCACATCGGGCGGCCCGGAGCTCAAAGGTGCAACCATGGGTGAACGGCGTCTGCATTTCATGAGCGAATTCGATTGGATCCGACAATCCCTCATGTACGAACCCCGGGGACATGATATGATGTCGGGCAGCATTCTATATCCGCCGATTGACCCATCAAACGATGTGGCCATTCTATTTATCGAAACCAGCGGGTGTCTTCCGATGTGCGGTCACGGCACCATTGGTACCGTAACGGTACTGATAGAACAGGGGTTGGTCGTTCCGAAGACCCCGGGAACACTGCGCCTTGAGGTGCCGGCCGGCCTGATCGAGGCGGGCTACGAAATGGAAAACGATAAAGTAAAATCGGTCAGACTGGTAAATGTGCCCAGTTTCCTATACTCCAAAGACCTTACGGTGGACTGTCCGGATTTGGGTGAACTTACGCTCGACGTCGCGTATGGGGGCAACTTCTATGCAATTATAGATCCTCAAAACAATTTCAAGGGTCTGGACCATATTTCGGCCGTCGACGTATTGCGCTACAGCCCGCTGTTGCGTAAGCGTCTCAATGAAAAGTATTCTTTTGAACACCCAAGTGATGCAAAGATCACGGGGCTATCTCATATTCAATGGACCGGAAAACCGACCAACGGAAAAGCCCATGCCCGAAACGCTGTCTTCTACGGGGAAAAGGCAATCGACCGCTCACCTTGCGGCACGGGAACGTCGGCACGAATGGCCCAGTGGTACAGCCGCGGCCGATTAAACGTCGGGGACACATTCGTACATGAAAGCATCATCGGCAGTTTGTTTGCAGGACGAATTGAAAAATTGACAAAGGTCGGTTCCTACGAGGCCATAATACCCAGTATCGAAGGTTGGGCGTATGTTACGGGTTTCAACACCCTGATTGTGGATGAAAAGGATCCGTACGCGCATGGATTTCAGGTTCTTTAGAAACTTCAGCTATTCCCGATTTCGCATGGGCCAATCGGACGCCCTGCGAACTTACGATATGGTTCCCAACCCGTCCGACATATGACTTAATCCCGGAAACCCAATGAATACCAGTTCAGATGTTGTCATCATCGGAGGCGGCGCCATTGGCTTGTCTTCGGCGTATTATCTATTGGAAAAAGGAATCAGTGTGACGCTTATCGAGCGAGAACAGCCGGGCATGGGCTGTTCGCTCGGGAATGCGGGACTGATTTCTCCCAGTCACTTTGTTCCTCTTGCGGCACCCGGTCTCTTGAAGAAAGGGCTGAAATGGATGTTTGATCCGGAAGGGCCATTCTGGATTCATCCGAGGCTTGACTTCGAACTGCTTCACTGGCTTTGGAACTTTTACCGGGCTTCCAGAGAGCACAACATGAGGCAGCGAATACCGGTCTTGAAGGATTTGCTGTATAGCAGCCTTGGGCTATTCAAAGACCTTGGTTCCAACCATGATTTTGATCTTGCTCAAAAAGGACTGTTGGTTCTGCATGATACACCGGAAGGGGAGATGGATAACAGGCACGAGTCGGAATTGGCCTCCGAAGTCGGAGTGCCTACCAAACTGCTCAACCAAGAGGAGCTGCGTGCCTTGGAGCCGGGTATACCTATTCATGCAACGGGTGCCTTGTACTTTCCGGAGGACGGCCACTTGTTTCCGCTGAAATTTGTCGAAATCCTTCGTGACAGAGTTCTTGACATGGGGGGTGTCATCCTCAGCGAGACCAATGCCGTTCGCTTTGTTGCATTAAACGGCCGTGTATCCGAGGTGGAAACCACGAAAGGATTGGTAAGCGGAAAGGAATTTGTTCTGGCGGCCGGATCGTGGTCACCCGGGTTTATGAAAAACCTGGGCATCAGACTGCCGGTCCAAGCCGGCCGAGGATTCTCGGTAAATGTTTCCAAAGGAAAGTACGCGCCAAAGATACCGTTTATATGTAACGAAGCGCGGCTTGCCATTACTCCAATGGGCGATGAAATTAGAGTTGCCGGCACGCTTGAACTCAGCGGGCTCGATCTTTCCGTCAGCGAACGCAGGGTGCGTGCGATTATGCGAAATACGAATCGATACATGGGTCCCCTCGACTTTTCGGGTGTGGATGTTGCCAAAGCATGGTCCGGACTAAGACCCTGTTCGCCGGACGGGTTGCCGTATATCGGGAGGTTCAATCATTTTTCCAATCTTACCGCGGCAACCGGTCATGCAATGTTGGGTATCAGCCTTGCTCCTATTACGGGCAAATTGGTGTCAGAAATTCTCTCCGGAGAAAAGCCTCGTGTGGACATTTCTCTTTTGAAGCCTGAGCGATTCCACTAATCCAATCCGGAAAACAGACAAACCGTTCTGTGGTCTAAGTTACCGCGAAAACAAACCCAATTTCGGGGAGTTCGATGAATCCATCCTTTTCGAAAAAACTACTACGATGTCAAGAATGGAGCCCGCCAAAGAAATGGCTGAAAGTCACCGCCATCGATGCACACACCGGAGGCGAACCGCTCCGAATCGTTACGGGTGGACTGCCTCCTCTCAAAGGGAGAACGATTCTGGCCAAACGACGCTACATGAAAAAAAACATGGATCACCTGCGTCGTGCCCTTATGTGGGAGCCGAGGGGTCATGCCGATATGTACGGGTGCGTCGTGACGCCCCCGGTGACGCCAACAGCCGATTTCGGCGTTATTTTCATGCACAATGAAGGGTATAGCACGATGTGTGGTCACGGTATTATCGCCGTGGCCAAGTTCGCCGCTGAAACCGGCCTTGTACGGAAAAAACTGCCGGAAACCCGTATTCGAATTGATTCTCCGGCCGGACTTGTAACCGCGTATGCAAGATGGAAGAATGGCGTTGTTTCATCCGTTCGGTTTCTAAACGTTCCCTCGTATGTTGCAGCCCTGGATCAACAGATTGATATTCCCGGCATTGGACCGATCCGGTACGATCTCGCTTTTGGAGGTGCTTACTATGCTTTTGTCCGCGCCGTCGATGTAGGCGTCCGTATGATAGGCGATGACTATCGCATGCTCATCGAAAAAGGCATGGCTATCAAGCTCGCCGTGATGAAATCAACGAAGATCGTTCATCCCTTTGAGGAAGATCTGAATTTCTTATACGGCACCATTTTCACGGGAACGGGACTTACGAAGGGAGCGCACAGCCGCAATGTTTGTATATTTGCTGAAGGCGAGGTGGACCGCAGTCCAACCGGGACGGGGGTGAGCGCTCGTATGGCACTTCACTATGCCAGAGGAGAGATCAAGATCGGTGAGACGATGGTTATCGAGAGTATCGTGGGCAGCCGATTCGCATGCCGGGTCAAAGAAGCTGTTCGTTTCGGTCCGCACAATGCGGTTATTCCTGAGGTGGAAGGCACGGCCAACTTTTCAGGCAAGCATGAATTCTTGATCGATCCCGCGGATCCACTCAAAGACGGCTTCCTCTTCAGATAGCCATGATGTTGAAAGTCTTTACGGCAAACGATATCCGCCGCCTCCTACCTATCGGGGAAGCTGTCGATGCCATGCGGGAGGCGTTTTCGGCATTATCAAATAGATCCGCTCAAGTACCGCTGCGTACTACCGTTGATATGCCTGACGGAATTTCGCGATCGTTATTCATGCCGGTCTGCTTGCCGGAAACAGGGTTGGCTGGGATCAAATCGGTTTCTATTTTTCCCCGGAATTCTTCGACTGGTCTTCCCACCTTGCACGGTCTGATGATGATCTTCAGCGCTGAGAACGGCCAACCCATTGCGTTGATGAATGCCGAAGCATTAACTGCCATTCGGACCGGAGCCGCTTCTGGTTTGGCCACCGACTTGCTTGCGCGAAGAGATGCAACAACCCTCGGGCTGTTCGGAACGGGAGGTCAGGCAGGATCTCAGGTAGAAGGTATCATGGCCGTTCGAACCATTCGAAAAATCTATGTATTCGGTCGCAACAAAGAAAAGGCGGCAACCTTTGCCGCACGGATGCATTCAAAGCATCTGGTTGATTGTGTGGTGTCTGCCGATCCGCGGGATCTCCACAAGTGCGATATCATTTGCACGGCTACCACTTCAAACGAACCGGTCTTTGAAGATACGCTTGTGAAAAGCGGTGCACATATCAACGGCATCGGCTCGTACAAAAAAACTATGCGGGAAATTCCGGTTGAAACGCTGAACCGCGCGCTTGTTTTTGTAGATCAGCGGGAGGCAGTCTTGGCAGAAGCGGGAGATCTGGCGATTCCGATATCTGAGGGAGCACTCTCGACGGCTGTGATATCGGGAGAAATAGGAGATTTGGTATTGGGAAAGATAGAGGGACGGCACAGCGACGATGAGGTGACTGTATTCAAATCCGTCGGCAATGCCGTCCAGGATTTGGCCGCGGCAGCCGTTATTTTGAAGAGGAAGGGTGAAGTTCAGACCATCGATGTGTAGGAATACGGTATGAAGTGGCGTATGCTGTTTATTCTATCGGTGGCCTCTCTTATGGGCATGTCACTCTGGTTTTCCGCGACCGCCGTAACGACGTCTCTTTCGCGCGAGTGGATGCTGAGCGAATCCGGCCAAGCCTGGCTCACGATGTCGGTGCAGATTGGCTTTGTCGTGGGTACAATCACAAGTGCATGGTTCAACCTTTCCGATATTTTTAATGCCCGCAGAGTATTTGCGGTGTGTGCGTGGGCGGGTGCGTTTTGTAATACAGCCATTGCATGGTGGGCCGATGGCCTTGCGATCGCCGTGTTTTTCAGGTTTCTGACAGGAGTTTTTCTGGCCGGCGTCTATCCTCCGGCCATGAAGGTCATGGCTTCCTGGTTCAAAGAAAACCGGGGTCTAGCCATTGGAACCCTGGTCGGCGCGCTTGCGGTAGGATCCGCTTCACCTCATTTTCTTAGGTTTGCCGGTAGTCCGGACTGGCGAATTTTGATGCACATTGCTTCGGCATCATCCTTCTTTGCGGGTTTGCTCTGCTTCTTCTTCGTCAAAGACGGTCCTTTTCAGACCGCCGGGGCGAAATTTGATCCAGGCGTGGTTTTTCGCGCATTGAGGAATCGCAGTCTTCGGTTGGCCAATCTTGGGTATCTGGGCCATATGTGGGAACTATATGCCATGTGGACCTGGCTTCCAGCGTTTCTGGCTTCCAGCTTTGCGTTGACCGCTATGAAAGACTCGGCGTCTTGGGCATCGCTTGTCGCATTTGGTGCTATTGCAACAGGGCTGGCCGGCAGTATCGTTGCGGGGTGGCTTGCTGACCAATATGGAAGAACAACCGTGACCATTGTATCCATGCTGATCAGCGGATTTTGTTGCCTGATCGTCGGGTTATTGTACGGGGGTTCTCCGACGCTGTTGACAGTACTCAGCCTCTTTTGGGGTTTTGCTATCGTGGCCGATTCGGCACAATTTTCAGCCGCTATCACCGAGCTGTGCGAGCCGGAATACGTTGGCACGATGCTGACGCTGCAAACCTGTCTTGGGTTTATTCTCACCGTAGTTTCGATACGACTCATACCCTTTCTGGTGTCTGTGGTTGGTTGGTCATGGGCATTTTTCGTGCTCGCGGCGGGTCCTGCCTTTGGAGTGTGGGCAATGAAAAGCCTTAAATCTTTACCTGAAGCTTCCAGAATTGGCGGGGAACAAAAATCGTAGCCGTATGATTTTCTGTAACCGCACCGGCATCCTATTCGTCCTAAGCAGGATGGAGTACTTCAAGGTACGAATGAAAGGGAGGCTGTATGAGACAATTCTTGATGGTCGTCGTGTTTCTATCCTGCAACACCGGTCAGAAGCCGGACTCAACGTTTGATTCATCCGTTCTCGATCCGGCATATCATTCGATTCATCCCAGGGTACTCTACGACGAGGGTCACCGTAATTTTCACAAGGCAAACGGGACGTTCAGCCCGTTTGTGCAGGTATTGACCAACGATGGCTACCTGGTTGATGTGAATCGTGACGCCTTCCGGGCCGATGTGCTCAAAACATGTGACGTATTGATCGTTGTCACTCCAAAAGGTGCTCCTGAAAAGGACGATCCGGCTTTTACCGAGGAGGAGTGTACAGTCGTCGAGAAGTGGGTCAGAGCCGGAGGTTCGCTGTTATTGGTGGCTGAGCATCATCCGATCGGAGGTGCTGTACAGATTTTGGCAGCCCAATTTGGCGTATCTGTAACCAACGGATATGTGATGGATCCTCTTCATTTTCGTGGCAGCGAAAAATATATGGACGAGCTTGTCTTTTCCAGGGAAAACAAATTCCTGGGTGATCATCCCATCCTGAATGGACGCAGACAAGATGAAAAGGTAAACACAGTTGTTTCCTTCACCGGGACGTCGCTTCTCGGACCGGATTCTTCATCGGTACTGCTTCGATTGAGCGATGCCGCGATGGAAACCGTCAAGGATTCTTCCTGGTCAAAGGACGGCAAACACTACTCCCGTTTTCAGGATTCCATCCCTGCAAAAGGTCGCAATCAGGGACTTGCCATGCCGTATGGACAGGGTAGAGTCATCGTTCTGGGGGAAGCGGGCATGCTCAGCGCTCAAATGGATGACCGTGGCAATAAATTCGGTATGAACCTGCCCGGACTGGACAACAAACAATTTGTGCTGAATATGATACACTGGTTGTCCCGTCTATTCTAGAATTAAGCCGATACTTTCATGTGGAAGTCTGATTGGTTAAATTGTGCGAACACTAGGAGGACTTCATGCTGGGTAAATCGCTTGTACCCGAAATTTCCGAACTGATAGCCAAACGTGATTTCAACGCATTACGTGATGTCTTTTCAGACTGGTATCCAGGTGAACTCGCAGAATTGCTGGGGGATATTCCGCAGGATGATCAGGCGATTGTTTTTCGTATACTGCCTGCACCTCTCGCAGCAGATACATTCGAGTACCTTGACTTGGATTCTCAAAAACATTTGCTCAAGGCGTTGGGACGTGAAGAGGTTTCCGGGATCTTGAACGAAATGGCTCCGGACGATCGAACCGCCCTTCTGGAAGAGCTTCCCGGGGGCGCCGTTCGACAGCTCGTTGAGTTGTTGTCTCCGGACGAAAGAAAAATTGCGACGAATCTTCTCGGATACCCGGAGGACAGCGTCGGCCGGCTCATGACACCTGATTATGTGGCCGTTCGGCCTGACATGACGGTCGGCGATGTTTTTGAGCATATTCGAAATTTTGGAAGAGAAACAGAATCGCTGAACATGATTTATGTCGTGGATGACCGCGGCAAGCTGATCGATGACATACGGATGCATGAGTTTCTTTTTTCAACAATGGACAAACGTGTCTCCGATCTGATGGATTCGAACTACGTTCATCTGACTGTTACTGAAGACAAGTCACAGGCCGTTGAAGTATTCCGAAAACACGCCCGCTTCTCTCTTCCGGTTGTCAACTCGGAGGGTATTTTGCTGGGCATTGTTACCCTTGATGACGTGCTCGGTGTCGTTGAGGCCCAGGATACCGAAGACATCCACAAGTTTGGCGGTCTTGAGGCATTGGAATATCCATATTCTGCAACGCCCTTGTTGGATATGGTGAAAAAGCGCGCCGGGTGGCTCATCGTTTTGTTTATTGGAGAAATGTTGACGGCAACGGCTATGGGGTATTTCGAAGATGAAATCGCCAAAGCTGTCGTTTTGGCTTTGTTTGTGCCGTTGATCATTTCAAGCGGAGGAAATTCCGGATCACAGGCTGCCACGTTGATTATTCGTGCCATGGCCCTGGGTGAGATTACCCTGAAGGACTGGTGGCGCGTCATGCGCAGGGAACTGATTTCGGGAGCTCTGCTTGGCGTACTGCTCGGGCTGATCGGATTCATTCGTATTGCGGCATGGTCTGCGTTTTCGAATCTGTACGGCGAGCATTGGTTTCTCATCGCACTCACCGTTTCTTTTTCACTGGTAGGTGTGGTTACCTGGGGGACCCTGTCGGGCTCCATGCTGCCGTTGGTTTTGAGAAGACTGGGCTTTGATCCGGCGACTTCGTCGGCACCCTTCGTTGCGACGATGGTAGATGTTACCGGCTTACTTATTTATTTCAGTGTTGGAGCATTGTTATTGAGTGGAACGTTGCTCTGAGGACAATTTGATGTCCGCAGTGCCACAGAAATCAATCTTCTGATTTGAATCGCTCGAGTTCTTCAACAAAACGCTTTGCCTCAATAAGGGGAGCCCAATCGGGTCCTCTGAAAATCAGGCGGAACCACTTTTTATCGGCATTGCGTATATCAATGTTGCGAAACAGCCACACCCCAAGCCAGGTGAACCCGATTGTCACGCAGGCTTGTAACGCCCAGAGCGCGGGATGACCATCCAACATGCTTTCATTGATTTGAAAGGTAGTAAATACCGGCAGTTGCAAAAACAGCCATCTGGTTATTTCTATCGTCGAACCCTGCAATTTGGCCAATTTCTCCTGAGCCTCCATGATTGACGTGGATAGGTCAAGTTGCCGAATCAGCAACAGGTGGTGAAGGTATACTCCAATGGCAGCAGCAGAAATGGTGAAATGGATGCCGGCAGAGGCGACGAAGAAATACAGATTGAGAATCCACGCCTTATAGATCAGGAAAGCGACCAGTATAAGCCAAACCACACCAATTGAAAGTAAGACGACTTTGCTCATCCTAAAAGAGCGAAGGGATGACCGTATCTTAGTATGTTGAATTTCGGTCAACTTCTGCATTTCCTCGCTACCTGATCGGGGGGAGTTGGCTGACTTCCAGAGATTCCTTAATTTGTCATCATCCATCGTTGGGTTGCTCCAGTTTTGAAAACCGTTGTCTGAGCTTTTCCTTAGTACGTCCGATTTTTGTGGAAACATTACTCTCACTGATGCCGAGGATCGCCGCAATCTCTTTTTGGGGGACCTCCTCAAGATAAAGCAGCATCAATGCCCGGTCCAATTCATTCAGTTCCGACAAAAACAGATTGAGCAAAGACACCTGCCGCTCAAGTTCATTGGGCTCATGGTCGGAGGCCACGTTCAACGTTTGATCATCATACTCAGTGAACCGTTTTCTACGATTGGCATCCTTGCGATACGTGGAAATGGCCACATTGAGAGTAACTCGGTACATCCACGTTGAAAACTTGAATTGCGGATCGTATCGATCAAAGGATGACCAGAGTTGTGCCAACATCTCCTGCACCAGATCATTCCGATCGGCGTCATTGCGACTGTACGAATTGGCTATCTTGTACAAAATGCCGCGATTGGCTTTTATGAACGTAAGAAAGCGCTCCTCCACAGTCAGTTGACGGTCGCTATCCAACGTTGTATGGCTTTCATCGTTTCGGGATGGTGACGAATCCCATCATGGGTTGCGCCGGCGACCAC
>JAGQUY010000217.1 GCA_020438245.1 Bacteroidota bacterium | reverse complement strand
GGCCTTTCAGCGTGGTTCGAGTGTCCTTGTCGGACCGCTTTGATATTGGAGCGACAGCGTCTGCGTCTGAACTTGAAAATGCAGGAAAGCGTTTGGAGAGGCTACTCAATGGTAATTAAGCCGGTTGTGCAATGGAAGCCTTGGCCCATTCGGTTGATTGGCTTTTTCCTCTTTTGGCCGTTGCAGTTGATCGCATTTTGTGTGTTTTTTCTGCGGGCCGTTTTTCGTCCTCGCAAGCCAATCGAGGTGCCGGCTTTTGTTGTCTCGGTCGGTTCCTTGTCAGTTGGAGGCTCCGGCAAGACTCCGTTGGTTCAATTTTTAGCAGAAAAATTGTTTAGGAAGGGTTTTAGGGTCGGCGTAGTAACTACCGGTTACCGGGAAAAGTCAAAAGGAACAGTGCTGGTATCCGATGGCAAAAACATTCTCAGCACGCTCGCAGACGCCGGGGATGAAAGTTACCTTCTTGCAAGAAATCTACCCGGTGTTCGAATTGCAGCCGGCATGGACAGAGTGGATGCAGCGCGGTTGTTGCTGGACAGTGGACCGCTGGATGTTGTTCTTTTGGATAACGGTGCACAGTATCACAGGCTGGCCAAGAACATAGAAATTCTTGTTACAGATCGTCTGGAACATCAGTTCAAACAGTTAAGTTTGCCCGTAGGACGTCTTAAGGACTGCCGGACCCTCGGGCACGGTGCCTCTGTTCGGATTTTGACTCGTTGCCGTCCGGACGATTGGCCTATCTCTCGGGTGAGTCCATCCACAACTGTTTTTACGTCGTCCTATAAGCCTTCTTCTCTTCGGCATTGGTTTGACGGACGCGCAGAGGTTCCACTGAGTGCAATGCACCGAAAAAAGGTGATTCTCTTTTCTGGATTGGGATTGAATGAATCCTTTCGGAATCAGCTACTGCCGATTTTTGAACAATTTCAGACGGAGTTGGTCCGCTGTAAGGAGTTCAATGATCATCATTGGTACACACGGGGAGATATCCGCGAACTTTTCATGGACGTGAAAGGAGATCCCGATGCCTTCATCGTGTTGACTACGCAAAAGGACGCGCTTAAGATAAAGATGGAATGGGTTCCGAACCCCCTTCGTCACATTACGTATTTTGTATTTTCCGAATTTGTTTTACATTCAGAACAAGACTTCATGGATACGGTCTTCCGGGAGAATAAACAGTGGACGAACGAAGTGAAAAAAAGATAGTCCTGGTAGTTGACGACGACAAGAACATTCTCAGACTGATCCAGGCCTACCTTGAAAAAGACGAGTACAAGATTTACAACGCCACGGATGGCAATGAATGCTTTGATATTCTCGAAGAGGTAATGCCGGACGTGGTCCTCTTGGATCTTCGCATCCCCGGTATGGACGGTCTTGCTGTCATGGAACGGATCAAGAAATTCTATCCCGAACTGCCCATAGTCATGATGAGTGCACACGGAACTATAGAAGCTGCCGTGGATTCCATGAAGATCGGCGCCTACGATTTTGTCACAAAACCCTTTGAATCCAATCGACTAAAGCTTTCTGTACGCAATGCGATCATCATTCGGTCGCTTTCTCAAGAACTCCAGCGACTCAAGAATGAATTATATCCGACAAGGGATTTTGGGAGTATCATCGGTCGGACGGGTAAAATGCAGGAAATATACAAGAACCTTGATAAAATTACCGCCAGCGCAAGCGTGACCGTGCTGATCATGGGTGAGAGCGGAACCGGCAAAGAACTGGTCGCCCGTGAAATTCATAATCGAACTCCGAGTCGTGCCAAGAAAACGTTTGTTGCGGTCAATTGTGCGGCCTTGCCCGAGAGTCTTCTGGAAAGTGAGCTTTTTGGACACGAAAAAGGGGCGTTCACGGGCGCAACGGACAGGCGGGTTGGGAAATTTGAACAGGCCAACGGGGGAACCATTTTTCTGGACGAGATTGGGGAAATGACACCCGCAACCCAAGCGAAGTTGATACGGGTCCTTCAGGAACGTGAATTTTCCCGCATCGGCGGAAATGATTTGATCAAGGTTGATGTGCGGCTCGTTTCGGCGACCAATAAGAACCTGGAAGAGGCAGTCAAAGCAGGGACCTTCAGGGAAGATCTATACTATCGACTCAGCGTATTTCCCATCATCATGCCGACATTGAGAGACCGGAAAGAAGATCTGCCGTTGTTGGCTGCCCATTTCATGGAGGTTTTCAAGAAAAGGGAAAAAAAAGATGTTTTACAATCGATCTCCCGGGAGGCACTGGACGTATTGTTCAAATACGATTGGCCTGGAAATGTCCGGGAACTGCAGAATACGCTTGAACGGGCTGTCGTTGTTGCTTCGGGTTCGGAAATCCAATTGGACGATCTTCCCCAAATGATTAAGAGCATGGGCGTTGACAAACCTCATCGAACAGGAGAAAGTTATGTGGATCTTACCGGAACCATGGAAGAGGTTATCGAACGCGTGGAGGAACGCGTGATGAGAAAAGCATTTGCGGAATACGACGGCAATGTTTCTGAAGTCGCACGGCGGCTGAATATAGGAAGAGCAACCATTTACCGAAAAGCCGAGAAGTATCGCTTGCCGATCAAAGACTAACCCGATCGGCGGAAAGACGTCTTATGCAAAGCAACGAAACGCTTACCTTCAAGTTGCGAAAGCCGGCGGTTGCCGGAATGTTTTATCCGTCGGATGCTCAGCAACTGCGAAAAGAAGTGGAGCTTCTTTTGGAAAACGCTACGTCGACCCATGGGGCGGGTTCAATTGGGGCAGTGGTGGCGCCCCATGCAGGTTACGTGTACTCAGGATACGTCGCTGCTGAGGCCTATAGATTAATTCTCAATCAGTCGTACGACACCGTTGTGGTAATCTCTCCGAGTCACCGCGACTATTTCTCGGGCATTTCATTGTATCCGGGTGACTACGAAACGCCGTTGGGCGTCGTAGAGCTGGATCGTGACATGGCGAGGGATCTACTTGCAGCCGGCGGCCCTATCAAAGCCTCCGAATTGGGTCACCGGCAGGAACATGGCGTAGAGGTAGAACTGCCGTTCCTTCAAGTGGCGTTGGGTGACTTCCGGTTCGTTCCCTTGGTTATGGGTACGCAGGATGAACCATCCTCCTTCGGTCTCGGTCAAATTCTGTCAGATGTGTGCAGCAGTCGGAAGGTTTTGCTCGTTGCATCGAGTGATCTTTCCCATTTTTACCCTCTGCGCGCTGCAAACAAACTGGATCTCCAGGTGGTTGAAGATGTGGAGGCATATGATGCGCGAAGGTTCTTCGAGCATGTCAAACAACGACGCTGTGAAGCTTGCGGATATGGAACCATTATTGCCGCGATTTTGGGTTCCCGCGGAGCCGGCTGCGAGGCATCCCGAGTGCTTTCCTACCACACCAGCGGTGAAATCAGCGGAGACTACGAAGAAGTAGTAGGGTATATGTCGGCTATTTTTTATGCAAAAGCTTAACAAAGGAGAACCATGGAGAATTTGATTCCTGGCTTGCTGATTCTGCATATTTTTGGAATGATCCTGTGGCTCGGGGCCTCCCTGACCCAGTACATTTTTCTGTCTGATGCGTTGCTCAATCCTGTCTCGGAGGTGCGTCGATGGTCTATGGAGCTCAATCAGAAAATCAATAAGACAGCCGTAAATATGGGATTGATTATCTCTATCCTGACGGGGGTAGCGCTTATCTTTGTTCACGGTATGGACTGGTTCAGACCCCGGTTATATGTTCATTTCAAGATATCGTTTGGCATTCTGGCAGCCGGACTTGCTCACATGGGGATGGCAAAGCTTCGCAAAGCGGGGACCCTGCTTGATCAAGTCGCCGATTTTGACGCCGTGGCGTATGAAACGCTGGTCAAGAAGTGGAGGCTGTTTC
>JAGQUY010000216.1 GCA_020438245.1 Bacteroidota bacterium | reverse complement strand
GTGCAGTGGTATCTTGATGATCTTAAGCATATCAAACGGTTGTTGAATCAGCTGAAATTTGCTATCCAGATGGGTGCCGTCCCGGCTACCGAGGCGCTCATAAAAGAAACACGGGGAGACCAGCCATGACTGACATCGTTTCGTTACTTCGGGACAAAACAACCACGATTGCGCTCGTTGGCGCAAACAACAATCCAAAAAAGTATGGCAACGTGATTTATCGGGATCTGAAACGCAAGGGATATCGGGTGTACCCTGTTAACCCGGGAGTTTCTGAGGTGGAGGGTGATCGATCTTATCCATCCTTAGCAGAGCTGCCGAACACGCCGACCATTGTTAATTTCGTTGTACCTCCTTCTGTCACGCTATCCATACTGAAGCAGTGTCTCGACATGGGACTGAAGAACGTATGGATCCAACCGGGCGCCGAAAATCCCGAAGTGCTTGCGTATGTCCAGGAACACGATTTCAACTACCTTGCCAACGCGTGCATTATGGTGGAGAGCAGAAAATGAATCAGAACCTTGGTACCTTCGAGGAAAACCCACATTTCAGGTTGTCCGGAAATTGATCAAAGAAGTCCAAATGCCCAAAGCCTCCATCCTCATAGTCGACGATGACACCGACGTGCTGACTGCCGCCCAGCTCTACCTCAAACAATTTTATGCGGTTCAAACGGAAGAGAATCCGCGACGCATTCCCGAACTGGTCGAAACGGGCGGTTACGATGTGATTTTGCTCGACATGAATTTTCGAAGAGATGTCAGCAGCGGAAGGGAGGGATTCGAGTGGTTGCAACGGATTCTTCAGATCGACCCGCTGGCCGTTGTCATCCTTATCACAGCGTATGGCGACGTCGATATGGCCGTTCAGGCAATCAAAGCCGGCGCCACAGATTTCGTGCTGAAGCCTTGGCAAAATGAGAAGCTCCATGCCACGGTCTCGGCGGCACTGCAGCTCAGGATGTCCAGACGCGAAACTCAATCGTTGAAGCATCGCCAGCAGGAATTGCTGAAAATTATCGCGCCGCCGATCCCCGACTTCATCGGAACGAGTTCGGCCATGCAGAAGGTGTTTGTTACGATTGAAAAAGTCGCAGAAACAGATGCCAGTGTACTCATCACTGGAGAAAATGGTACCGGCAAGGAGCTGGTAGCGCGCGCCTTACATCAAAAATCAAAACGTCGAGGGAATCCGTTCATTACGGTCGATCTGGGTGCCATTCCATCTACCCTTTTTGAGGACGAACTTTTTGGCCATGTAAAAGGCGCGTTTACCGACGCCCGGGAAGATCGGACGGGCCGTTTTGAGGTCGCCGATGGGGGCACGTTATTCCTCGATGAAATTGGTAACCTGAGCCCTGCACTGCAAACCAAGTTACTTACGGCCATTCAGAAACGGGAGGTACAGAGAATTGGAAGTAACAAATCGGTCTCTTTCGACGTCAGGCTGATCTGCGCCACCAATCGGCCCGTTCACGATCTGATCGACATCGGGCAATTTCGGCAGGATTTGCTGTACAGAATAAATACCATCGAAATTCACCTTCCACCATTACGCGATCGCAAAGAAGACCTTGGTCCCCTGGTCACGTACTTTCTCAAGCAATCTGCTGCCAAACATCAAAAAGCCATACCGCAGGTGTCAGGAGAAACATTGGAAGCCCTTGGCAGACACACCTGGCCCGGGAACGTACGGGAATTGCAACATGCCGTGGAGCGTGCAGTCATTCTCAGCGACCACACAGATCTTCAGGTCGGCGATTTCGGCCTTCAAGGCGGCAGAAACGCTGAGTCCCTCTCCGTTGAGGACTATAATTTGGAGGAAATCGAGAAAATACTCGTCCAAAAAGTCCTTGAAAAACACCAGGGTAACATCAGCCACGCAGCCAAGGAGCTGGGCCTTACCCGAGCCTCGTTGTACCGGCGCATCGAAAAGTATGATCTCTAACCGTTTTCGCCTTAACGTTATTGTGCGAATCGTTGCACTTGCGGCAACTATTCACCTCGACATATATCTGATCGGTTCCACCAGTCTGTATGTAACCGCACTGCTCACCTCCCTGCTGGTTATTTACCAAGTTTACGCCCTGGTGGTTTACGTCGAAAAGACAAATCGCGACCTTCGCCGGTTTTTCGATGCAATTCAATATGAAGATTTTACCCAGACTTTTTCGGGCGCCGGACTCGGGTCCGCCTTCGACGAGCTAAAGGAAGCGTTCAATAATGTGCTCCACAGCTTCCGCCGTGCACGGGCGGAGAAGGAAGAACACTTCCGGTATCTGCAAACCGTGGTGCAGCATATTGGTATCGGCTTGGTTGCTTATCGGCGGGACGGGTCGGTGGAACTGATAAATAACGCCGCCCGGAAGATTCTGTATTTGACGGACTGGAAGGCTTCTGCCGACTTGAAAAATATTCATGAGCTGAAGGACTTCCACGAAGGCCTTGCGGAAAAAATTACAGCACTCAAGCCTAACGAAAGAGCTGTCATCAAGGTCACGTTCAGAAACGACCTTTTGCAACTGGTCATACACAGCACTGAATTTCGAATGCGTGAGCAGTTGATTACCCTGCTGTCCATTCAGAACATCCAGAGCGAGTTGGAAGAGAAGGAAATGGAAGCCTGGCAGAATCTGATCAGGGTTCTTACCCACGAGATCATGAATTCAGTCACCCCCATATCTTCTCTCGCGTCGACGGCCCACGATCTGATCCGGAAATCGCCTGAACCCGACAGGGAAACCCTTGCCGATATTGATCGTGCAGTAAATACTATTTCTCACCGAAGCAAAGGCCTCATCGAATTCGTCCAGGCTTACAGACATCTGACGAAAATTCCGAAACCCCAATTCAAAGTGTTCCCGGTGAGGGAGCTTTTCACACGCGTTGAGGAATTGATGAAGCCCAAATGCTTTGAAAAAAACATCAAGTTCACGACGGAAATAGATCCGTCGTCGCTGGATATTACCGCAGACATCGGAATGATCGAACAGATCCTGATCAATCTGATCGTCAACTCCATTCATGCATTGGACGAAACCAAACAAGGGTTCATCTCTTTGGACGGGTACTTGGATGATAAGGGCCGCGTAGCATTGAGGGTGACGGACAACGGAAGCGGCATCGTCGAGGAGGCGATGGACAAAATTTTTGTTCCGTTTTTTACAACCAAACCGTCCGGTTCAGGAATCGGACTCAGTCTGTCGCGTCAGATTATGCGTATGCATAAGGGATCCATTGCAGTGGAATCCAAACCAAACGATCGAACCGCTTTCACCCTTCGTTTCTAAATCAGTTGATCAATTTGAGTCGTTCGATTTCGGCTGCCAGCTCAGCCTGACCGTCTGTATTGGAAACATCTGCGGTGAAATCAACATTCACAGACTGAACAGCCGTAAGACTCTGGGAAAATTGTCCAAGTGCGAAGTAATTTTCCGCCAGGAGAATTTTAAGGTCGACGGATGTCAATCCGGCTTCATGGACGAATTGCCATTGCG
>JAGQUY010000215.1 GCA_020438245.1 Bacteroidota bacterium | reverse complement strand
AATGCAGCTCTTGACGCTTTAGAATAAATTCATCTCGTTTCAGAACATAAGGAGGAATCTTCGGTATGAAAAACTTAGTATTACTTGGGCTGGTGTTTGGGCTTTTGTTCACGTTGGGCGCAAACCCGGCCTACGCGCAAAAAAAGAAAAAGGACTCGGGCTCCAAATCTTCAAAGGGCGGTGTGGATTGGAAGAAAAGTCTGCCAAACATGCCCAAAAGAGACGGTTACTACCAAGGTTTGGGTGCCGTGCCAACAACCAAGAACCAGTCAGATGACGCCAACAAGGCTGAATCGGAAGCGCGCGCACAACTCATTCGCTCCATTCGTTCGGAAATTGTGAGCAAGGTCAGTGATGCGATGTCTCAATCCACCGCCGGTGGTGTCTCAGAAATGACCGAAAGCTTCTCATCCGTTACCGAATCGTTTTCCAGCGAAACCCTCAAGAATCTAAAGGTTGAGTTTGAACGGACCAAAAAAACTCACTATGCCTATTGCGAAATATCCATCGCGGAAGTGGAACGTCAGTTTGCCGAACGTCTTAAGAAGGCTGTAAACATTGCAAAAACGTACTATGGCGCCGCTCAAAACGCAGAAAACTCCGGTGACTACTATCTTGCACTTACGCAGTACCTCGAGGGAGCGAAGGAAATCGTGATCGCCGAACTGATCAATCGGGAACCCATCGAAGGGGATATCGACGGATCAGGCAGGAAGGTTTCCATCAAAGCTACCTTTGATACCCAATTGAAAAACCTGCTCGGTAAGATGCGTATCGAGGCTTCATCGGGCGATGAACAGCGTGGCGTCAAAGGAGAACCTCTGGCTTCGCCGCTGGCCGCTCAACTCGTCTATGACAACCTTGGCAACGTGAGTCCGGTGAAGAACGCCTTACTGGTAAGCTCTTCGGTTGCACCAACCGTTGTCAAAATGGATCCCTCTGCCCAGACGGACGGCTTCGGGATTGCAAAGTTCACCGTACATTCCGTCGAATCGGTAAATCCAAGCGGCGTAAACAAGATCAAAATCGCATTGAACACGGCGGATTTCGAAGCCTTCCGGCAGCAATTACCCGGAGCCGTGGAAAAAGCCCGAACCATTTTCAAGGACTTCTCTTTCAAAGCTCGCGGATCGGCGGTTACACGAATTGTCATTCTTCTTTTTGAAGAAAATATCGGTAAAGAGAACAACCCTTCTATTGTTGAAGGTGATATCGTCAAACAACTTGTTTCGAACAAATTCAAAGTCATTGACAAAAGCGAAGTATATAAAGCCGTCAGTAAAGAACAGGCGAAATCTTCGGCTGAAACCAGCAACGATGAAGCTGTGAGTGCGGCCCTGCAAAATGTTGCCGACATTCTCATAATCGGAAGCGTGAAGGCGATGGAATCGGTCGGTGGTTCCGTGAATCCCTACGGTGGAGGCACAAGCAATCGTGTTTCAGCCTGGGCCAGCTGTTCGATACGTTGTGTCGATCTTGAGACCGGTAAAACGATCGCGAACAGCGATAAACAACAAATCAAAGGTATTTCCGTCGGCGCCGCTGAGAAGGCGGGGATCGTTGCGTTGCAAAATCTGAGCAAGTCCGCATCCAAAGAAATCCTGGACGGACTTAGTTCCGCACTCAAGTAATAAGAGGATGTATGAAAAATGTACTAATCGTGATCCTGCTGATGCTCTTTTTCGCATCGTGTGGAGACTCAACAAAACAGGCATCAAAACAAGACGAGAAGACGGTGACTCCGGACGAATCGCCCACGGACGCACCGGAAAAAGCCGTGAGTCTGGACGAATTGGTATATGAAGGAGAAGGCCGGTCTACCATAAAGGCTGAATCTGCCGCTCGTTCACAAGGAGAACTCAAAGGACGTGCAGCGCTTTTGCATACTTTGGAAGCAGATGCATCAGGGCTAATTGCCGATTTCTCAAAAAAGCACCCGGACTTGGTCTCGACTTCGGCAACTCCGGAAGCTTGGAACAAGGCCCTCCGAGCTCATTTCAATTCAGAGAAATTTGTTCTCAAGGGCAGCATGGCTACCGAATACGGCAAATCCGAGACGGGAGATACCCTTATTGTAACCATGTCACTTCCCTTGATGGCCGGATATGAAGTTATCGAAGGGGCGTTGGTTGATGCGGGACAGAAGGATCAATTTCTTTCATCGTCAGGCATTGAGAGCTTCAAGAAGGCGTTTCGTGAATATTATGTGACGGAGAAGAAAAAACTACTTACCATGCCCAGTTGAGACGGATTAATCGAAAAAACCAGGTGAATTATGAAACAATCTAAATATCTCCTTCTTTTTGCATTCCTGATGACGTTGATCTCGGGGGTGTCTTATCAGGACGGCCAGAACGACTTTCAAAAAGGAGTTCGAGCCTTTGAAAACGGCCAGTACGAGCCGGCGGTAACCGCTTTTCAAGCGGCGTTAACAGCTTTTACCAAGTCCAACAACAAACCGGGAATGGCCGATGCGTACAACTATCTGGGCCTTGTGTATCAGCTACTTAACCAGCATGAGAACGCGGAAAAGAATTTCAAAGCCGCCGTTCCACTATTCCTGGAAACAGGCAACAAGTCGGGCGCGGCCAGCGGACTGGCGAACTGGGGTATCTCCATGTTTCGGGTTCGGGAGGAAGCCGCAAAAAAAGCGGGTCAGAAACTTTCCGGCGACGACGTTGCCCCCGTGTTGGCTTTCCACCTCAAAGCAAAACAGTTTCACGAAGCTCTGAACGATCAAACGGGTGTTGCGTCGGATTTGACAAACATTGCAAACATGTACTTTGAGGCGGACATTCTGAGCGAAGCAGCTCAATACTACAGCGAAGCGTACAAGCTCAATGAATCGATTGGCGCCAAAGGCGGCATGGCATACACCATTGCCAACCTGGCCAGACTAAGTATGCGTACATCTGACCAGGATCGCGCACTCAAGTACTACCTGCGAAGCGCGGACCTTTTTGGTGAGATCGGCGACAGGGAAGGATTGTGGCGCACCTACAACTTCATCGGGACGATCTATATTGCAAAGATGAAAGAAGCGATGATTCTGGGAGACGGTGCAAAGGCCGCCGAATATCGTACAAATGCCATCGATGCGCTGAAGCAATCCGTTTACTACATCGAAACCTTGCGAGGCGGATTCACGAACAAAGAATTTTTTGCGAGTTTTCTGCAGGACAAAAACCCGGTTTACAAAAAACTGATCAAGCTTTTGAAAGAATCGGGTAACGCCGCAGAAGCACTGTCCTATATCGAACGCAGTAAGTCCAAAATGTCGAATGACGTCATTCAGGCCGGCAAGATAGAGCTGACCGACAAAGCCGAACAGGCAAAATTTGACAAGGTTCAGAAGTTGCAGGAGCAAAATGACGACTTGCAAAACCAGTTGGCGGAGGAAAAAGCGAAACCGGCGGAGAAACAGGACAAGGCGAAGATCGA
>JAGQUY010000214.1 GCA_020438245.1 Bacteroidota bacterium | reverse complement strand
AGAAATTGATCAACCAATCAGCCGTTTCGTCAATAACGCGAGGCGCTAATGCAAGCGTTTGAACTATTCTATCCTGTGCTCCTTCCACGCGGCTGTGGCTATACGCACATCGATATGCATAATGTATCTGTCAAGCAAGCATAGGCGCCATGAGACTCCTTCCTTTTGTTCTTATCTCATGCCTTCTTTCATGCGCACCTGCCGTTCCCTTGAGTGAAACCATCATCTTCCCTGATCATCAGTATGGCAGCGGTGATCTTGTCTCTGGCATCAACTTAAACACCCTGGAAACCCCCGCGTCTGTCACTGAGTTTGCGAAGAAAAAGTACCCTCTGGAAAAATTATATCATGTCCAATATAGGCGATTTGTACCGTCTGTGGCGGCATCATTGGGGTATGCAAACGATGACTTCAGCCTAACCGCTTCCTTTGGATACGTGGTTCTTCAAGCGGACGCCACCTTACGAATGTCGAATGAGCTCTACATATCATCCCTGCTTACTCTTAATAGATCCTGGCAATCAAGCGTTTTGAGAAAAATGAGCAACAATGTTGCTCTGGGCTGCTTTTATGGTCACCTGACCTTTGATGCAGTTAAACCTGGAATTCCTTTGATCACTGTAGATAGCCGCAAGAGCCTGACTTTCAAGACATATGGCCTGCGCGCAATCGCCTCATTTCCCTTTGACTCTCGTAGAATCCAATTGACACTCTCCGCGGGCCACTGCTACAATTATAAGGAACCAGTTTTTATGATTGGGTTAATACATCAAGGCCCTCTATTACCAACTTGGCGTTTTTGATCGACGCACTTCGCATAACATACGTATAAACCGTTCATTCACCCGCTTGACTCTGTGCGAAAACAGAGTTACTTTCTCCTAAGTAGTTCAATTTCTATCGTTCTGGAAATTTTTCTATGAAACAAGCGGCTTCATCAACCACGCTGGCGGCCAGACTAAAAGGGTTTGATGCATTCAATCCTATGCGCCATCCGCTTGGTTCGGAAAACAGTTTCTTTTTAACGCATTCCATAACCCGTTAAGATATGTCAATGAACAATAACTTGAATGAAATAAACAACCTTCTTGGCGAAATCAGATCGATGTTACTGGACAGGCTCAAAGTGAGGCATATCCGGCTCAATATCATGAGCACAAAAAGCTCAAAACTGAAGATCATTGCTCACACTGCCGGCTTTGACGCCGAAGAGCTAAAGATAAGCTTGTCTCGGGGGCAAGGTTGCTCCGGAAAGGCTTGGAACACCAAAATGGAAGCCATTGCCGACCTAGCTAAAGACGTTCAGTGGATTTCAGATGAGGATCAAGAAAGAGTGAAGACCGGATTATCTGTAATTCTCAGTATTCCTTTATTTGATCCCGATGTGCCGAACCTCAAAAGAGTTATCGGCACCCTTACCATTGATTCAACTGAAAGAATTTATGAACCCATGCAGAAAATAGTTCCAAGCCTTATACCCCACGTTCAAAAAATTGCAGACTTAGTCAAGAAAAGCGGGTTATGAATCTTTCCAAGGAAACTCACATTCTCCAAGCGGTCGCCGCATAACACGTGTGTAAGCGTGCCGTCAGGGCGCCTGCTTCAGTAAGTTTTTGCCGATCACCAATACTGTTCTACACAAAACCCATCTCTTGAATTTGAGGTGATCATGAAATCTCAAACAAGCCTGATATTTTGGCTTCTGACGACCTGTGTTGTCTTTAGCTGCGAAAGGCAATCAGACGGATATTCCTCTCCATTGACATTTGAAAATGTAACACATTGGAAAACCGTCTCTTGGGTAGATGCCGTCGTTGAAACAAGTGATGGTGTTTACTTGATTGCAGGTCAAACGAACGGGAACATCTTCCTCAGCGCTTTTAATTCTCATGGAGATTCTCTTTGGGTAAAAGAGCTGAATGTCTCAGACAGGCCTTTCGCTCTCTTTGAACAAGACGATGGGAATATAAACATTTTCGCAGCGCGATCTTTTGTCAAAACAAACTCAGTCGGTGATATTGTATTTACAAAACTGTGGCCAGACAGGCTCTATCCCGTTTCGGCCAAACGGTCTATGTCCGGTAATTACTTGATTGTAGGTGAGACCGATTCCTCAAGCGTAGGCGTGTCCTCAGCATACTTTTTAGCGGAATCTGATCCAACGGGTACTCTTATTTGGACAGTCAGCATTCCAGGGCCACATGGACTCAATAACAACTATTACAACTACGGCTGGTCTCTTTTGGAAAATGGCAATAATGGCATAGTCGTCGCCGGAACAGAATATTATGCGACAGAACCGGTCGGCGCTACAGTGATTATGCAAATAGGCGGGAATGGCTACGAACCCTACAAATTGGCTTGGCAGAAAACGTATTCTTCCCTCCGACTTTGGAGACCGTACCTTTTCAGACAAGAAGCAGCGTCATTGGCAATTGCTGGCGAGGGATTAGATGGTAAGCTCAACCTTCTTTGTGCTACCTCATCGGGCGACAGTATCGAAACGATTCAGACGATTGATATTCAATTTCTCCAGGACGCAATAGCCGATCACGATCCGAACCATCTGGTCTTGTTGTCGACTCGACAGGTTGCAGTTGGGAATTCCGACGTTTTCCTGACTAAAGTAACCTTGCAAGGAGATACCCTGTGGTCAAGATCATTTGGCGGCCCTGGTAATGAAGGGTGTTACAGAACGGTTTTGACATCTGATGGTGGTTACATCATGGCTGGGAAAAGCGACGTGGATATTTACTTGATTAAAGTGGAGAATTCGGGGCAATTGGAATAGCATCGGATGAACTTCGCATAATACGCGAATTAAACCGTTCATTCAGCCGTTTTGTTCGTTTAAGATTGGCTTAAATAGTTGAAGGGGTGGCACCAATTCATGAGTTTGAAGGTTTTTATCCGGCCCTGCTGAGGAATGTTCCAGATAATTTAGCTCGTAATCTTGAACCTACGTGGAGGAGCTTCCCAAAACGACCAGACTCTTCAGTATCGGAGACTTTCCACAAAATACGTGCCCGCGTCAGAGAATCTGTTTGTATTTGCGTGCATGGGGCAGGACTCGGTGAATGAGTACAATCTCTTCTTCCATGGTGTAGAGTATAAGACAACCTTCAATGGTCGTGTACCTGAAGTTTCCTGCAGCCAAGCGGTGCTCGTTGGGGACGAAACCCTTTCTTGGATGATTCGACAATTCGCGAAGACCCAACTCTGTTTTGGATAAGAACCGCTCTGCCGCATCCATGCTGTCTTGGCAAAGGAAGGTGACGATTTCGTTCAAATCATCTTCGGCTGCACGAAGAAGCTGTACTGTATAGTCACTTGACATCCCGTGTTCGCTTTCGAATATCCTTCACAACCTGAACAATCGGTCGCCCTCGATCACCGGCTGCCCTCTGAGCCTGTGAAACTGAAAGCTTGCTGAAAAGATCCATCTTCTTCTGCATCAGGTCATAACTTTCAATAGACAGTATAACCATGTCTCCTTCCCCATTCTTGGTGATGAATACCGGTTCCTGATTCTTGTGCACGATCTCCGATATCCGATTGAACTTATTCCTTAGGTCCGAGATCGGTTTGATAATCGGCATGTTTCCTCCTTTTTTGGATGCACAATATGATGATGATGCCGCCATAATGTCAATTTGAAACCCAGTAAAAGAGTTCTCCTTGACAATGGACGTATTTTGGAGTTATTCTGAAATTATCGTTTTTGGCTTCACCTTTTTCGGGAGGCATCCACTTCGCTATTCTGTACCGTAAATGTATTCTGGAGACTCTCCAATGGTTACCTCAGCCCTTCGTGACGAAAACCCTCTTCTCCCCTTTTTGTGGATTGGATTGACCATAATCCTGTTGGCCGCAGACTTTCTCGCAGGTCCATTTATTCAATTTCCTATCACCTATCTGATACCCGTAGCCCTTGCCTCTTGGTACAACGGTCGCAGGTGGGGACTTGGCTATGCCATCCTATTGCCCTGCATACGGTTGTTCTTTAATGTGGCTCTTTGGACGGTTCCCTGGACCTTATTGGAGGCAAGCATCAATTGTTTAATTAGAATCACGGTTTTCAGTCTTTTTGCCGTCCTGATAGACAAAACAGCCAGACAATCCCGTCAATTGGCGAAGGAGGTCAATATGCTTTCCGGGCTCTTGCCAATTTGCGCATTCTGCAAGAAGATCAGAGATGACAAGAATCAGTGGCAACCTATTGAGCTGTACATTTCACAGAAAACGGAAGCTTCCTTTTCGCATGGCTTTTGCTCCGATTGCGTTGAGAAAACATTATGGTCCCTATCTCAAAAAACCATGAGCCGATGAGCATCTTCATCGCGACATCTTGAGCACTGCGTGATGCAGTACTGTGAAAGCACCCGTCTTGTCCTTCGGCAGCTCCAAGAAAAGGATTTAGACGATTTTCTTACGTATCGGTCGAATCCTCATGTAATGAAGTATCAGGGTTTTGAAGTGTTCAATTCAACCGAAGCGCTTGCCTTTATCCGTGAACAAATGAGCCGCACTAACTGTCCAGATGAAATCTGGACACAAATGGGCATTTCGCTGAAGACAGAAAGCAAGCTCATCGGTGACTGTGCAATAAGGATTAGCCCTAACGGCACTGCGGAGTTTGGAATAACGGTTTCGCCGGCTTATCAATCCAAAGGGTTCGCGAAGGAGGCCTTGCTAACACTGCTTGCTTACGCCAAATCGACCCGGAGCATTCGATCGGCAATCGGAATTGTTGATGAGAGAAACCGTGCATCCATTCAATTATTGACCTCACTTGCATTCCATCTGGATAAGATATGCCATAGAGTACCCTTCAAGGGAAGTACCTGCACCGAATTTCACTATCGACTGACTTTATAGGAGATGAGGATATGACTGAAAATTTGTTGAAATCGTCAGTTCTGCTGCGGATGGGCATCGTCGCCTTCATGACGCTTATACTGCTTATTCCAACAGCCATTGTAGAATCGGTTATTCGTGAGCGAAGCAATACAAGGGATGAAGCCATCCTGGAAATCAGCGATAAATGGGGACGACCACAAACCATTACCGGTCCGATTCTGACGGTCCCTGTCAAAAGAACTACTCAGGATGAAAAGGGAAAGCAATTCATACTGGTCGATTACTTGCATATTCTTCCTAAATCCCTGCAAATCAAAGGTACCCTTACCACAGAGAGCAGAGCGAGAGGACTTTACGAGGCCATCTTATACAATGGCCACATTCAAATTTCGGGCGAACTAACCCTTGATGACATACCCCCGCTTGTTCAGGAATCCAACGTGCCGGTTTGGGCCGATGCCGTCCTTACCGTGGGGCTTTCTGATCTGCGAGGCATCAAGAAAGATGTCACCATGAATGTGAACGGTGACGTCTTGGCGGCAACATCCGGCGTGCAGACCACAGACGTTGTGACCACCGGGATTACTTTCCAACCTCAGATCAATGCAGGCACGCGATCCTACACCTTTTCCTTCTCACTGGTTCTTAACGGCAGCTCAGAGATCCTGTTCTGCCCCGTTGGCAAGAACACAACAGTGCAAATTGAATCGCCCTGGCCGAGCCCCAGCTTCATCGGAGCTTTTTTGCCGGATTCCCGATCCCTCGATCAATCCGGGTTTTCGGGTACGTGGAATATACTCGAGTTAAACAGAAATTTTCCCCAATTCTGGAAGAACAAACGCTTTGAAGTCGCGGAATCCATTTTTGGAGTACGCTTGCTTCGTTCCGTCGATGAATACCAAAAAACATTAAGAACGGCCAAGTACGCGATCCTGATTATTTCATTGACGTTCCTGGCCTTCTTTCTTTCTGAAATTCTGTCCAGAGAAATTCTTCATCCAATCAACTATGCATTGGTGGGGCTTGGTCTGGTTCTCTTCTTCTTGCTCCTACTGGCACTTTCAGAACACGTAGGGTTTAAGATCGCGTATGTAATCTCCGCGATCTCTATTCTGAGTTGTATCGGTTTGTACACTTTGGCCATCTCCATACATCAGCGCACAGCTGCCATCGTGTCTTTCGTACTGTTTCTTCTGTACACCTTTTTGTACGTTGTTTTGCAAAACGAGGACTACGCGCTTTTGATCGGCAGTCTTGGTCTCTTGATTATCCTGGCTACCGTCATGTGGCTTACTCGAAAAGTCAACTGGTACTCCGCTAAGGAGAATGGCTAG
>JAGQUY010000213.1 GCA_020438245.1 Bacteroidota bacterium | reverse complement strand
GATGAAGAAATATGGGTATATAATCGGCACGGCCGTCGTTAACTGCCTTCCTGTCTGCCGGTCCGACGAAGAGGCTATTGTGACGAAAGTGTCCCGCCATTTCCGGCTTGGAAAGAGGATCATCGCCGATCAAGAGCACGTGGGTTATTTCGACCTCATGCAATTCGTCTTTTCGGCTTGCCAGCGCATTGAGTAAAACATAGGGCGTCGATGCATTGCCGCTCGTAAAAACCTTATCTCTTGATTTTACAAGATTTACGGCAGCTATCGCAGATACTGACTTTTTCTTGAATTCATCGGACCAGTCCATACTTGCCTCTATTGGTACTTCTTCACCATAAGCAAGTTAATAATTTCACAAACTTAAAGGCACGACTTGGGTCAGGAAAAAACATGACTTTAGTCAGTCAGCGGAGGTGTTTTTCAATAGAAAAAAGACTGGCGGTTCGAAGGCTGTTTAGTCGGTCATGCTTGAGAAAGGGTAAGGCGGGTCTTAAACTTCTTATTCTCCCGAATCACTTCCAATTCAACCGTATCGCCCACACGAAAATCATCGCCAAGCATGACACGTCGAAAATCGTATTCATTGTTCACTTCTTTGCCATTGATGGACAGAATGACATCGCTGATTTGCAAACCGGCCTTTTCTGCCGTTCCATTCTTGTCTATCTCCGACACAACTATGCCGCGAACTTCCTTGAGCCGAAGATATCCGGCGATCATTCGATCGACTGCCTGATATTTGAAACCCATGGTAAACGTTCGGTTCACAGTTCCCGTTTCTTTCAATTCAGCAAGAATCTTACGAACCCGGTTGATGGGTATGGCAAATCCGATACCTATGCTCGTTTTGGCGGTCGTACTTCCGCTGTAGATGAAGGTATTAATACCGATGACCTGACCCCGCGCATTCAGTAACGGGCCCCCACTATTGCCGCCGTTTATAGCGGCGTCGGTCTGAATCATTCCTTGATACGCATGGGTGCCGTCCACCAAACCGAAATCCCGCTGGGTCGCACTGATAACCCCTACGGTCACTGTCGGCTGGTTGTTGATGTCAAACAGACCGAACGGATTTCCCACCGCAATAGCCCACTCGCCGATAATCAAATCGTCGGAATCACCCATATCCAGATAGGGCAACTGTTTATCGGATTGAATCTGAAGCAATGCAATATCGGTGGTCCTATCCATCCCCACAATCTTCGCCGGATACTTTGAGCCGTCATTCATCGTCACCACGATCTCAATCGCGCCATTGACGACGTGTTCGTTCGTCAACACGTATCCGTCCTTCGAAATCAAAAACCCGCTGCCCAGTCCTTTGACCTTGTCATAAAATTTTTGTTTCGGGAAAAACTGACTGAAAAAGTCGTCGTTGAAAAAAGGACTGCCGTACGTGTATTGCTGAATGGACACCACGTTAATTCCGACAACCGCGGGCACCGCTTTTCTGACTGCTCTTGTAATAGCGTTTTGACGGGACGTTGAAACGTCATCCTGCGCATGCAACGAGGTAAGCAATAAGATCAAAACAACACAGTATTTCATCCGGATGCTCCTTTTGTGTTTCGATCTATACGAAAAACCGCAGGTTGGGTTGCATTTCGCCATCGTCACTCAGTACAACCCAACTCGCCGGGATGGTATTATCCTTTTAGCTTCTTCCAATCGTCGAGGAACTTTTGCAGACCGATGTCGGTAAGAGGATGATGAATAAGTTGTTCAATCACTTTGTACGGCATGGTACAAACGTGGGCACCAATTTGGGCAGCTTCCACGACATGCATGGGATGACGAACGCTTGCAACCAGCACTTCGGTATCGTATCCGTAGTTTTCGTACATCACGACAATCTCCTCAATGAGTTGCATGCCGTTGGTGCTGATATCATCCAGCCGTCCTACGAATGGACTGATAAACGTTGCTCCCGCTTTGGCCGCCAAGAGGGCCTGGTTGGGCGAGAAACACAATGTGACGTTAACCTTGATACCCTCCGACGTAAAGCGTTTGCAAGCCTGAAGACCTGCCTTGATAAGAGGAACCTTGATGGTGATGTTCTTATGTATCTTGGCAAGATCATATCCTTCTTTGAGCATGCCGTCCAAATCCGTACTGACTACTTCCGCAGAAATCGGCCCGTCCACGATTTTACAAATTTCCTCAAGCATTCCTTTAAAATCCTTGTGCCCCTCTTTGGAGACAAGAGACGGATTTGTCGTGACTCCATCAAGAACACCCATTGAGGCTGCTTCTTTGATTTCCTTAAGATTGGCCGTGTCGATGAAAAACTTCATGGAACCTCCTTGTTTGGACACTGGTTTCAATGATATGACGAATAACCAAAGGTAAGTCAGTGCTTCAAAGAATTCAAGCGGCCATTTCAATGCTCTCCATCGCCGAAAAACTGACTAATATCAGGTAAAATAGCCACTTTGCGCTTGCGTTTGGTGATGTTCTGATTTAGTTTTTTTCACACTCTTGCACCGTTGCGGTCTGTCAAGGCCAGTGGCGGTGGGATGACTATGATTGAACCGGGCCTGAATCTCGCCCCTAATCGGTCGGGAACATATCGATCTGATCCACGCCAGTATGTAAGACGAACCGGCGTCGTTATTCTCTTACCAACCTTGCTCCCCCACCTGTTCGCTCACAATTCCAACATGCAGTTGGCTTCTCATACACCGATTCCAAATGGAGGATGTTATGTCTCAGTATGTTAAAGATCTGATGAATGAAGTTAAGGCTAGAAATCCAAATGAACCCGAATTTCACCAAGCCGTTCAGGAAGTGGCTGAATCTCTCGCCATAGTATTGGACCGCCATCCGGAGTATCGAACCGCAAAAATTCTGGAACGTATTCTTGAACCTGAGCGCGTCATCATGTTTAGAGTACCTTGGGTTGATGAAGAAGGAAAAACTCATATCAATCGAGGATACCGTATCGAAATGAACAGTGCCATCGGACCTTACAAAGGCGGTCTGCGCTTCCATCCGTCGGTCAATCTCAGTATCTTGAAGTTCCTCGCTTTTGAGCAAGTCTTCAAGAATAGCCTCACTTCGCTGCCAATGGGCGGAGGCAAGGGCGGATCGGACTTCGATCCGAAAGGAAAGAGCGATTTGAAGGTAATGCGTTTCTGCCAATCCTTCATGAGCGAGCTGCAGCGGCACATCGGTCCCAACACGGACGTGCCGGCAGGAGATATCGGAGTTGGCGGTCGCGAAATCGGATATCTCTTCGGAATGTACAAAAAGCTTAGAAACGAATTTACCGGAGTCCTGACGGGCAAGGGCTTGAATTGGGGCGGTTCATTGATCCGGCCCGAGGCTACCGGTTATGGCGCCGTCTACTTTGCGGCGGAAATGCTGTCGAGCCGCAACGAGACGCTGGAAGGAAAAGTCTGCCTCGTTTCAGGCAGCGGCAACGTGGCGCAATACACGGTTGAAAAAATCAATCAGCTTGGCGGTAAGGTGGTCACGCTATCCGACTCAACCGGCTATATCTACGATGAAGAAGGTATCAGCCCTGAAAAACTGCTTTACGTGATGGATCTGAAGAATGTTCGAAGAGGCCGAATTCAAGAATACGTTACGAAGTACAAATCCGCCGTCTACACCGCTTTGGATCCCAAAGCCGACTACAATCCGCTGTGGAACCACAAAGCATCTTGCGCATTCCCGAGTGCAACTCAGAATGAAATCAATGCAAAAGATGCGCAAAATCTGTTGAACAATGGTGTTTATGTAGTGTCCGAAGGCGCCAACATGCCTACGACGATCGACGGAGTCAATTTGTTCCTCGACAAGAAGATCCTGTACGGACCCGGCAAGGCTGCAAACGCCGGAGGTGTGTCTGTATCGGGTCTTGAAATGTCGCAAAACAGCATGAGATTGCCCTGGACGCGGGAGGAAGTGGATGATCGGCTTCGAATGATCATGAAAAACATACACAAGACCTGCGTCGATATGGCGGAACGATTTGGCACCCCGGGAAATTACGTCAACGGGGCCAATATCGGAGGCTTCTTGAAGGTCGCAGACGCAATGATGGATCAGGGCGTCGTGTAATTACTCTTGTCGGACGGGATGGGAGCCGTCGTTTCATCCCGTCCGCAATTTTTTTATGACCAGCAGAATCATGGACGCCGGTGCCGAGGCGCACTGGATCGAACACGGATATGGAACGCGCTTCCAGGGTTTTCAGAATCTCATGCGAGCGCGGATTCGGGATATACTCATTGTCTCCAGTTTGTACGATCTGTACCTCTTTGAAGAGGACGGCCGCTTGTATGAACTGATCCGAAACGAATACCAGGGACTCAACCTCAGCCACTCACCGGAACTTACCCGAGTTTCAAGCGGACACGAAGCAATTTCCCTCGCCAAACGGGAAAGCCGGTTCGACCTGATCATCACAACTCTTCACATCGAAGATATGGACGCAATCCAGTTGGCTAAGCTGGCGCGCGAGGCCGATCTGGATATCCCGATCGTTCTGCTGTCCTTCGACAATCGCGAGTTGCAGCATATTCTATTGCGTCAGAATATTTCCATCTTCGAAAACATCTTCATTTGGCAGGGTGATTTCCGAATCATCATTGCGATGATCAAATGCCTTGAGGACAAACTGAATGTTGCCAACGATACGAAGATTGCCGGCGTTCAGGTTATCATTGTGATCGAGGACAGTGTCCGGTACTACTCCTCCTTCCTGCCGTTGATTTACACCGAGATGTTGAAACAATCGCAACGACTTATTTCGGAGGGGATCAACCTTTCGCACAAATTTCTTCGCATGCGTGCGAGACCGAAGATTCTTCTGTGTCACACCTATGAAGAAGCTTTGGAGGCGTACAAAGCCCATGAAGAATTCATCCTAGGTATTATTTCAGACGTCAATTTTAAGAAAGACGGGGTTGCAAACCCCAAAGCCGGTGTGGAATTTGCCGAAATGGTCAAACAAAACCACGCGGACATACCGATTCTGCTGCAGTCCTATTTGCCGGAGAATGCAGACGCAGCCAGACAAATAGGAGCCTCCTTCATCGTTAAGAATTCCCCGACCCTGCTGAATGAACTACGTCAATTCATGTTTCAATATTTTAGTTTCGGAGACTTCGTTTTTCGGACTCCCGACGGATCGGAAGTGGGAAGAGCCGCCGATTTGCACTCATTGGAAGAACAGCTTCGCCTCGCCCCCGATGACAGCATCCGTTATCACGCCGAACGCAATCATTTTTCAAACTGGCTGAAGGCACGGACTGAGTTCTGGCTTGCGCATCGGCTGCGCCCCCGGAAGGTCTCCGACTATGCGTCCATCAAAGACCTGCGGGATGATCTGATCAACTCCATACACCATTACGTCATGATTCGGCAGCGGGGAATCATCACCGATTTCCGAAAAGATTCGTTCGATCCGGAAAGCAGTTTTGCACGAATCGGCGGCGGGTCCTTGGGGGGCAAGGCGCGAGGCCTCGGTTTCGTAAACACGTTGATCAGTAATTATCGGGTTCGGGATCGCTTTGACGGCATTCATATTTATGTTCCCGCAGCTGTTGTTCTCGGCACTGAGGTCTTTGACCAGTTCATAGACGACAATCAGCTCCGACATTTCGCCACAAACTGTACGGATGACCGGGAAATTACATCAAGGTTCCTTCAGGCGGACAAATTCCCAGGGGAAATCCTTGGCGAGCTGTCCGGTTTTCTTGATATTGTTCATGCGCCTCTGGCCGTTCGTTCATCGAGTCTCCTGGAAGACTCTCAGTACCATCCGTTTGCTGGTGTATACGAAACGTATATGATTCCGAATAATCATCCGAATGCCCTGGTGCGTCTTAATGATCTGCTGGAAAGCATCAAGAAAGTCTACGCTTCCACGTTCTACCAAAGTGCAAAAGATTACATCAAGGTTACTTCCTACCGTCTTGAAGAAGAAAAAATGGCCGTTATCGTTCAAACCATGGTGGGTGCCCCGCATGGCAATCGGTTCTACCCGGATATAAGCGGGGTCGCGAAGTCGTACAATTTCTACCCCGTTTCTCCCCAAAAGTCAACCGACGGTATTGTAGCTGTCGCGCTCGGACTTGGTAAGACGATTGTTGACGGCGGCAACACGGTACGATTCTGCCCAAAATATCCGACGGACGCCGTGCATTTCTCCATCGACGATATTCTGGAAAACGGTCAGAAGGATTTTTATGCATTGCATCTGGACGAACGCCGAGACAGTACTTTTGAAACACATGATACGAAAATCGAAAGCTTTGGACTGTCGGTGGCGGAAGAGGACGGCACCCTTGGACCTGTTGCTTCCACCTATTCCAATGACAACGAAATTATTAACGACGGTATTTCCCGTGCCGGCATTCGTATCGTCACCTTTGCACCCATTCTCAAGAACAGGCTGTTCCCGTTATCCAAAATCCTTGAACTTCTGCTGGATATGGGACAATGGGGCATGGGCACGCCGGTCGAAATAGAATTCGCAATCAACATGTCCACCGGACCTGATGAAATGAAGAATTTTGGGCTGCTGCAGATGAGACCGCTAGTGCTCAATCGTGAAGCGGAGGAAATCGAAATAGAAGAGGTTTCACCCGACCGGGTCTTGTGTAAAAGTCAGAGGGTGTTGGGTAACGGCGTGGTTCACGGTGTTCACGATATCGTATTCGTCGATTATCACAGCTATGACCGCTCCAAGAGTGTTGACGTCGCCAAGGAAGTGAGCGCATTAAATTCCCGTCTTCTTGGCGAAGGCCGCCCGTACTTGCTTATAGGAGTCGGTCGTTGGGGTTCCCTCGATCCGTGGCTTGGTATTCCGGTAACCTGGGACCAAATCGCCGGGGCAAAGGCCATTGTGGAAACCAATCTGAAAGACTTACATGTTAAGCCTTCACAAGGATCACACTTCTTTCAGAATCTAACCTCTTTCATGGTGGGGTACTTTACCGTCGATTCAAACAAGGAGAACGACACTATAGATTGGGATTGGCTGCTTCATGCACCACCCCTTGAAAAGCAATCGTTCACAAGATTGCTAAGATTTGACAGTCCGCTCACCATAAAAATGAACGGTCAGAAGAATTCGGGGCTTATTCTTAAACCGGAGTCTTGATCATGCCCGACCGTACTGAAACAACGAAACCGGCTGTTCCTGAAAGCTGTCCCCATTGCGGAAAACCCTTGAGACCATGGGAACAAGTTCTGCTAAGTGTGGACCGCGCTTTGATGTGCAGGAACTGTTGGTATCGCATTTACCTGGAAGCCATCGAATCCGACTCCGATAATGCAAACCAAGAATCGCAGTGAAGGGCCAATAGTAATGGAATCATACAATTCGTTCAACGTAACGCAACAGCAAGTTTCTGAGGCAGCCAGGATTCTAAAACTGGACCAGGCAACAACGGAACTGTTGCTTTGGCCGCAACGCGAATACAAATTTGTTTTACCGGTGCGAATGGACAATGGAAAGGTAAACGTCTTTCATGCTTACCGAATCCAGCACAACTATGCCAGAGGGCCTGCCAAGGGCGGCATCCGATTCCATCCTGACGAGACAGTTGATACGATTCGGGCACTCGCCTCTTGGATGACATGGAAAACCGCCGTGGTGGACTTACCGCTTGGCGGAGGAAAGGGCGGTGTGTGTTGCGATCCCAAGATCCTGTCGGAGTATGAGTTAGAAAGCATTTCAAGAGCTTATGTGAGGGCGGTTGCCCATCTGATTGGAATCGATAAAGACGTTCCGGCTCCAGACGTGTACACCAATCCGCAAACCATGGCGTGGATGATGGACGAATACGAGACCATCATGAACCGTCACCATCCGGGAGTCATGACAGACAAACCTCAGCAAATCGGCGGTACTGAAGGCAGACGTGATGCCACGGCCCGGGGCGGAGTTATTGCGGTCCGGGAGGCGTGTCGATTGCATGATGTCGATCCGGCCGGTACCTTCGCCATTCAAGGATTTGGAAATGCAGGCCAGAGAGCGGCCCTTCTCCATCAGGAATTGTTGGGTGGAGGTAGACTCGTTGCGGTCAGCGATTCGAGAGGAGCCCTTTACAATCCCGACGGCTTCAATGTCAAAGATCTGGTGACACATAAGCTTCGAACTGGTACTATTTCGGACTTTCCGGATGCGAAATCCATCAAACAATCGGAGGTCCTCGCGCTTGACGTCGACGTACTCTACCCTGCCGCCCTGGAGAATTCAATAACCGAGGACAACGCGAACAACGTTCAGGCTCGCATCGTTTGCGAATTGGCCAATGGACCCACCACGCCGGGTGCGGATCGGGTTCTTCACAAAAAGGGAGTACATGTTATTCCGGATATTCTGGCCAGCGCCGGCGGCGTTACCGTTTCGTATTTTGAAATGGTCCAGGACAGCTATTCCTTTTTCTGGACGGAAGAATCAATCCACGAACATCTGGATTCGAAGATCACCAAGGCGTATCACACCGTTCAAGACTCCATCAAAGAAAAACAGGTGCATCCGCGATTGGCCGCAATGCTGGTTGGAGTGGCCCGGGTAGCTGAAGCCTGCAAACTTCGCGGCTGGGTCTGATTCCCCATCTGACGCTTACCTTGTTTTTCTGACGGTCGCTGCGTATTTTGCGCATCATTCTTAAGAGGCGGCCGTGAAACAAACCACACAACCTTTTCGACTCAAGTCCGACTATCTACTTCAGGGTGACCAGAAGGCTGCAGTGGAAACCCTGAGTTCGGGTGCCAAACGCGGCGAGACTTTTCAAACGCTGCTCGGGGTAACCGGCTCCGGTAAGACCTTTACGATGGCCAATGTCATCCAGTCCCTCCAAAAACCAACGTTGATTCTTTCTCACAACAAAACACTGGCGGCCCAACTCTACGGAGAATTCAAGGAGTTTTTCCCGGACAATGCGGTAGAGTACTTCATCAGCTACTACGACTACTATCAGCCNNGAGGCCTATGTCCCCTCCAGTGACACGTATATTGAAAAGGACATGTCCATCAACGACGAAATCGAGAAACTCCGTCTGCGTGCAACGAGTTCTCTCCTTGAACGAACGGATGTCATCATCGTTGCTTCGGTCAGTTGCATCTACGGAATCGGAAGCCCGCAGGACTATCGGGATTCCTATGTCTATCTGGAAAAGGGCATGCGGGTCGAGCGAAATCACATTCTTTCCCGTCTCGTAGA
>JAGQUY010000212.1 GCA_020438245.1 Bacteroidota bacterium | reverse complement strand
TCGGCACGAGAGATCACACCGAGAGACTTCTGCCAAATCTGTTTTATGAGAATGGTTGGTTGTGCATTTCGGGAGGCAGTTCTTTTTCATTTAAGAGTATGACCATTCCCGGAGACTTTTCGTCTGCCGCGTTTCTTACTGCGGCCGCCATATTGATTCCCGGTTCGGAGGTCGTTTTGCGACGAGTCGGACTTAATCCGACCCGAGTTGCTTTCTTGGATTTGCTTAGGGAAGCGGGAGCAAACATTAGCGTCGATCATTTTACGGATGCAGCCGAACCCTTTGGTGATTTGGTGGTCAGAGGAACCCATGTTCCCCTCAGAAGCGTGACCGTCGATGGGTCCATCGTTCCCCGCCTGATTGACGAAATTCCAATACTGGCGATTGTCGGTACCCAAATGGAAAATGGATTGGAGATCCGCGGGGCCGGCGAACTACGGATCAAAGAAAGTGATCGAATACGATGCCTGGTTGACAATCTACGAGCGATGGGCGGCAAGATTGAAGAATATGAAGACGGTTTTTTGATACATCCCTGCAAATTAAAAGGCGGCGCAATTGGAACCCGGGGTGATCATCGGATCGCTTTGGCGTTTTCTGTCGCTGCTTTGATTGCAGATGGGGAGACGACCATTGACAACGAACAATGTATTGCGGTGTCGTTTCCCGAATTTTACGAACTTACGGGGATAGCCCAAACCCAATTTGCTTGAAGTTCATTTGTTTTTGGAGGAACCATGCCTAAAGAAAAAGTAACCAACGGTAAAGTCAAACTTGGCGTGATCGGTTGCGGGGCCATTGCCCAAGTCATCCACTTTCCTATTTTGTCCAAGATGGAAGATGTTGAGATTGTCGCGATTGCCGACAGCGATAAAACGAAGGTTCAGGCCATTGGTGAAAAGTACGGAATCAAAACCGTGTTTACCGATCACCAGAAACTTCTGGCCATGAAAGAAATCGATGCGGTTCATATTTGCACGCCCAATAATCTGCATATGCCTATAACCGTCGAATCGCTTTCAGCCGGCAAGCATGTGATGGTTGAAAAACCGATTGCCCGAACCTATGACGAGGCGAAAGCAATGTCCGATGAGGCCAAAAAGGTAAAGAAAAAGTTGATGGTCGGAATGAATCACCGTTTTCGACCCGACGCGATGATTCTCAAGAACTTTGTCAAAGGCAAGGAGCTTGGCAAGATATTTTATACCAAGGCCGGGTGGCTTCGGCGCCGCGGCAGTTGGAATGAAAGCGACTGGGCCAAGAAAAAAAATCTGTCCGGCGGAGGCGTCTTCATGGATCTTGGAATTCCCATGCTTGATTTATCCATATGGCTGATGGGCAATCCGAAGGTGGTAAGTGTGTATAGTGCCATGTACAATCATTTCCAAAAGGAAGGTATTGAAGATTCTGCCGCCGTCATGATCAGGTTTGAAAACGATACCGTGCTAAGCTTGGAGGTATCGTATACCCTCTTGATGGAAAATGATTTCATGTACACCAATCTGTTCGGTATGCTCGGAGGGGCGTTACTGAATCCGCTCCGCATTCACAAGGAGATGCACGGCAATCTGGTCAATGTTACGCCGACCAAGATGGAGCGTCCGGAAAACAACTATCGGAAGTCGTACGAGTACGAACTGACCCATTTCGTGGAATGTGTCAAGCACGATCGGCCGGTTCTTTCCAGCGGAGAAGAGGCGATGGAAATCATGAGGATTTCAGAAGCTATCTACGAATCCGCCAAGCAGAAAAAGGAAGTCGTCCTGAAGTAGCATGTTTCGAAAACCCAAATGTGGTGTTGCATTGGGGGGCGGCGGCGCCAGAGGCTTGGCGCACGTCGGAGTGCTCAAAGTTCTGCACCGGGAAGAGGTTCCCATCCATATCATAACGGGAAGCAGTATGGGCGCGGTAGTTGGCGGCATGTATGCGGAAACCGGCGACATCGAAACCGTTGAACGGAATCTCCTCGATTTTTTTTCCAGCGAGGATTTCAAAAAAACAGGCATGCAGCTTTTCCGAAAAGAGCTTCATCCCGAAAATTTCTACGGCCAGATAGCCCACTCCAAAGATACCGAACTGGTTATTCAACTCGATCGGAACCGTGTCTCCCTGATGAAAGAGTACCGGCTCGGAGTGATTATGGATCACCTTCTCAGTGAGGGGTATGTTGAAAATACGCGTATTCAGTTTGCTCCCGTCGCGACCAATCTTGAAACCGGCGAGGTTGTCGTATTTCGAAGCGGCAAGCTCCGGGATACAATCAAGGCTAGCGCCGCCGTACCCGGGTTTCTCCCGCCGATACTGTATAGAGAAATGGTGCTGGTTGACGGGGCCATCAGTTCATCGATTCCGGTGGAGCCTGCCCGAAGTCTCGGCGCTGATATGCTCATTGCGGTCAATGTATCCCGTGCCCTTGATGAGGAACCCATGCCCCAAAACGTAATCGATATTCTATTCCGGACCAATCTGATTACGTCGCTTCGACTGGACAAGCTGACCTGTGAGATGGCGGAAGTGGTGCTTCAGCCCGATGTGGGATCGGTTCATTGGGCGGAGTTTGACCGGATAACGGAGTTGATTGACGCAGGTGAAAAAGAGGCGGAAAAAGCCATGCCCCTGATTCGCAAAGCGCTCAAAAAGAAAGGTTTTAAGCCGAATAAGAAGGTGAAGAGAAAAGGTTAGGCTTTTTGTGGCGATCCTCCGGGAATGACCCGGACTTGCTGTACCTGTTTGGGAGATTTTCGGGTGACTTTGAACGTGAGATTACCATAGCGGATTTCTTCACCCATGTGCGGGATGTGCCCGGCCTGATCATTCAGAAAACCGCCCAGTGTTTCGTAATCCTGATCCTGCGGAATATTCGCCTGGAATGCACGATTAAATTCCTCCACACGAATTTTTGATGCCACAAGGAAACTGCCGTCGGACTGCGATTCCACGTCGGATTTCTCCTCGTCGTATTCGTCCTGAATCTGACCCACAATTTTTTCCAGGATATTCTCGAGGGTAAGAATGCCGCTCGTTCCGCCGAATTCGTCGATCACCACGGCCATGTGAAAGCGCTGCTGCATAAAATTCTGCATAAGCCGGCTAATGCTTGTTGTCTCGGGGGTGAAGTGAACAGCTCTGAGGATCGACTCCAGACGAACTTCTTTTGTCTTATCCTCCAGGCGGAGGATATCCTTCATGTATAAAATACCCACGATATGATCGATGTCCTCCTTGAAGACCGGGATGCGTGTATAACCGCTTTCAACCGCATCTTTCAGATTCTCTTCAAATGGTTTGTCCAAGTCGAGGGCAAAGACGCCCGTTCGCGGCACCATGATTTCCTTGACACTTGTTTCCGTAAAATCGAAGATGTTCTCGATCAATCGGTACTCCGTCGCATCAATCACTCCGCTTTTTTGACCGTGGGCCAGGAGCAAACGAATCTCTTCCTCTGAATGACCCAACTCATCGCCGCTGGCGGCACGGATGCCGATGCCACGAAGCATGAGGTTTGCACTGTCATTGAGCATTGAAATAATCGGTTTGAAGATGAGATAAAAGAGACGAAGGGGATACGAAATCAGCAGGGTGGTGCCGGTCGGATATTGAATGGCGGCCGACTTGGGGGCCAACTCCCCGAGCGTAATATGAAGAAACGTAATAGTGGAGAATCCTACCGCAAAAGAAATCGTATGGATGGCTTGAGGCGAGGTTACCTGAAAAAAGTCCAGTAGGGGAAGCATCATTCTCGATACGGCAGGCTCCCCTATCCAGCCGAGACCGATGCTGGTGAGCGTGATACCCAACTGAGTTGCGGAAAGGTAAGCGTCCAGATGACCTATGATTTCTTTGGCGATACGAGCCCGGTGACTAGACGGATCTAAAGACGTTTCGATTTGCGTCGCCCGGACTTTGACGATGGCAAACTCGGCGGCCACGAAGAAGCCGTTTGCACAAACCAGAAGTAGTATGATAAAAATATCAAAAAACAAGGCTACCGCTCGGTCTTAAACAAAGTTGTGAGGACTCACTTCCTGCTTCTTATGAACTCTTCGACCACCCGATCGATATCCTTCTCTGTAAGTTTGGAACTCCCGTAGGTGGTTGTTCCGACGGCATCGGGCGTTGAAGAATGATCAGGGCGCGAGTCAAATACGGGAAGTATTGATTTCTTGGCAGGGGCCGAATCACCGGTCGATTTGGTACCGTGCACAAGGGTTGATTTAAACGATCTGGTTTCAAAAGCCAGACGTTTGATATTGATAAGGTGTGTCGGCATGATGTTGTCGGTCGTGATGGAGCCTCCCAGGGTGCCGGGCCCCAGCGTCATGGAAGGCGCAACGCCAGTTGTGTATCCAACGGCGCCCAACGTGGCCACCGTATTTACGCAAATGCGGAATGCAGGTTTTTCCAATCCGAACTTCATGATCACATCTTGGTTGGACGAATGGATGGACATCGTGTGTCCGATGCCACCGAAATGCAGGATACTCAGCGCCATTTCACATCCTTCCTCCCAGCCGTCTACAAAATACAGAGACAGAACGGGAGAAAGTTTTTCAGCCGAGAGAGGTTCCTGCCGTCCGACTTCGGTACAAGGAACCACGAGCACGGTGGTATCGGCGCTCACGGTGAATCCTGCTTTTTCGGCAATGACCGGAGCCGGCAAGCCCACGATTTCGCTGCTTAGTTTTCCCTTTGGAAACATCAGCTTTTCGAGTCTGGTCTTTTCCTCTGCCGAACAAAGATGCGCCCGATTGTTTTTCAGTTCAGCAAGGGCCTGATCTTTGAGTGAGCGGTCAACAATCATAGAGTTTTCCGACGAACATAAAAGACCGTAGTCAAAACATTTACCGGCAACAATATCGGCAACAGCTTTTTTCACATTCGCCGATTTTTCGATGAAAGCCGGAACGTTGCCGGAGCCAACGCCGTACGCGGGTTTGCCGGAGCTATAGGCTTCCCGAACGATACCCCCTCCACCGGTGGCCAGAATAACCGCCGTCTCGGGGCATTTCATCAACGCCTGGGTACCCTCCAGTGTCGGATTCCGAATGCATCCGATAAGCCCGGGAGGTGCTCCGAGGGCTTCCGCCGCTTTCCTCAACACTTCGGCTGCTTCGTACGTGCAACGGGCCGCCCTGGGATGCGGTGCAATCGCGATACCGTTTCCCGCCTTCAGAGAAATTAGTATTTTGTACATCACCGTTGATGTGGGGTTGGTAGTCGGAATAATCGCCGCAACCACCCCCATGGGAGATGCTATTTCGTACAGTTTGCGGGATTCGTCGTGCCGGATGACGCCGACCGTCTTCATGTCCTTTATATATTCCCAAACATCACGGGTTCCAAACTGGTTTTTTATGATTTTGTCTTCATACCGGCCCATATGCGTTTCTTCATGCGCCATTTGGGCCAACCGTTCTGCTGCCGCAAAACCAGCCTCCACCATTGCGGTGCAGATCGCATTGACCTTTTGCTGATCGAACTTGGAGAACACTTGTTGTGCCGACTTGGCGGCACGTGCAACGTCCCGCGCCTGTTGAATTGACTGAAGATCTTTGTCCATAATGATTCCAGAAGATACGGATGGATGTGAAAAATATAGAAATCCGGCACGAAAGTATCAAGGTTCATTCATGGTCCGAAGAACATAAAAAAAGGCCCGCGAAAACTCGCGAGCCTTGTG
>JAGQUY010000211.1 GCA_020438245.1 Bacteroidota bacterium | reverse complement strand
GTTTCTGTCAATTGATAACCGAGAACTTTACGTTCCGAGGCGTTGAGCGCAAACGATCCAAAGGAAAAGCCGCCCTTCGAAGGTGCGGGTTCGTATTTGCTCAGGATCTGGACGCCGTCCATATCGGCGTGGGTTGGATCAATGGTCATGGTACCCGTTTGGTCGCGGACCTTAAATTCCGTACGCTGGGTATTACTTGCCACGGTGGAAGTGGCTGTTCGGGTTCGACGCACCTCCCGCCCTTGGGAATCCTTTTCTGTCACTGTTTCTTCATATCTTTCTTCCACCGTCATGGCATAGTATACACAAGGATGTTTTGCGAGTTCGCTCGTCAAGGGTGCGTCACATTCTATTATCCCCTTCACTTCAGTCATCTGGGAAAAGCCTCCTGCGTTCCCAAGTTCGGCCGCAACCGAATTACAAAGATCGTGTAGCTCCTTGGCCGTGGCGGTTTGGGTGAACTTCAGTTCGAGCAACTTGTCTTTTTTTGAGCGTCTGGCGAATAGCAGTCCGATACCAATTGCCGTCAGAACTCCACTAGCGATAAAGATGCCAGCCATGGTATGCATTCCTCCAAAAATGAGTGTTCAAGATACCGATTTTCGAATGAGTTGTTCAAAAATTTCATGTAAACCGCCGTACACCATCAAGGTTCCTGTTGTTTTGATCAATCCGCCGATATACATAAGCGCGAATCCGTGTCGTTTGTATTTGGGCGTAAGGGCCATGAGTATTCCGAGCTCCTTTAGACCCGGGCCCGGGAGTGCAGCAAGAAGCAGAATGCCCAAGTAGCCGGACCGCTTTACCAGCCGGCGAAAATTGGAGTCGGTCGGCTTGATCTCAAGCACCTCGTCAGACTCCGAAACATGGGATGCAGAGAAGTAGGATTTAATGCGCTCGAAACGAGGGCGGCTACCAAGTCGATCGACCATTGCACGGAAGGACGCAACGTTCATGAGCGCAGCAATTGCCTTCTTGTTCACGTAAAACCACATATACAGCCATACCAGATCAATGGCCGATACAACGGTGAATACGACGGTCGCAGAAGTAAGCCAGTGATCAAAGGAGGGGGACAACAGACCATACCATCCTGCAACAGCAGTCTCATGCTGAAAGAAGGTCCAAAGGACCATGTAAAGAATTTTCCAGGTGGTCAATTCGGATAAAGGCTCTGGGTGCACAAAACAATCAATTCTGAGATCCACAAACTTGTTCCAAGGTACTGGTTTCCCGTGATAAATGCCAGTTCCCTCAGTTGAACGACCCTGTTGGCTTGATTTTGGATGGGGATTGCTCTATCTTTGCGTGGATTGAGGAGACCAGCGCAAGCTGGTTTTTTATTATGAATGAAGATAAAACCGTATTTGATCATCTCGACATTCGCGAGGACGTTGACCCGCGCGGTCTAGCGACCAAGTCGAAGGAGCGGGAACGCTTTGAATGGCTGGAGATACCCAAATCCAAGGCATATACTCGGCGATTCAAGACAGAAGCCCGGGCGGTTCAGTCAAAACGATGCCCTAGGTGTGGTTGGCTGGACACTGCCGTTGTCCTGGAGTGCTTTCGGTGCGGATATGATTTTGAAACCAATGCGATGCATCTGGATTTCTTTCAAAAAGAAAAAATCGATTTGCCCGAAGTGGAAGTCAAAGTGGACATGTCTTTCCAGCAGGTTTTTTCGCAAAAACGGTATGATCGATATGAGGATTATCTGCTAAGACTTGAGGCGGAGCATCTAAACCTGATTTCGGGTTTTGACCGCTTGATATCCATCAACGACGCGAATATCACCCACTACGATTACCAGATCAACACGGCGCTGGAAGCCTTGAAAAGAATGCGCGGACAGGTTTTACTGGCCGACGAAGTCGGATTGGGCAAGACGATCGAAGCAGGATTAATCGCCAAAGAACTGATTGAAAGAAATCTTGCCAAAAACATATTGATTCTTACGCCGGCGTCCCTCGTTGGGCAATGGCAGGATGAGTTGTTGGTGAAGTTTGGGGAACATTTCAAGATTCCGGAATCAGAGGACGACTGGCGGGAGACAAAACTTATTGCTTCGATTGACCTCGCCAAACGAAAGCAGGCAGCCAATATCATTCTTTCACGGGAATTTGACCTTTTGATAGTCGACGAAGCACACCGACTCAAGCATCGCGGCACGATTGGTTTCAAGTTTGTCAATCAAATCAAGAAAAAATATGTACTGCTCCTTACCGCGACACCCGTCCACAACGATTTGACAGAGCTCTACAGCCTCATTACTATTCTAAAACCCGGCTTGTTCGGGACGATCCGCTCTTTCAAGAGAAAATTTATGATGAAAGAAGATCCCCGGCTGCCCAACAATGAGGATCAGCTCAAACACATACTAAACGATGTCATGATCAGGAATCGAAGGGACAAGGTTGGGATCAGCCTTCCACCCCGGCGTGCGGCAATCTATCATCTTGAGTTGAGCGAAGCCGAACAGGATTTATATTTTCAGGTGTCTGATTACATCCGGGACGAGTTTCGTCAGGATACCAGTTACGACGCACATATTCTTTCCCTGGTGACTCTTCAACGAGAGGTATGCAGCAGCCCCCAGGCGACGCGGATGTCTCTGGAGCGATTTATGAAAAGGAACTATCCGGAGAAGACGAAGGTGAAGCTGCAGCAGTTTATTGATCTTTGCAATGCCGTTCCCATGTCGCGCAAGAGCAAGGCCACGATTGAAATTTTGAGCAAGTTTCCGGAGAAGACGATCGTCTTTGTCGAATTTATTGAGACCATGAAGCAACTCCAAAAGGAGCTTGAAGCGGCCGGCTACAGTGTAGAGTTGTTCCATGGCGGCTTGGCCGGTACGAGGGCAAGGCGGGAGGCCATCGAGCGTTTTCGAACCGACAAGCAGATTTTGATCAGTACCCAAGCGGGCGGAGAGGGGCTTAACCTGCAGTTTTGCAGACAGATTATCAATTACGATCTGCCCTGGAACCCCATGCGGGTTGAACAACGCATCGGAAGAGTCCACCGGCTTGGACAGGAGAGGGAAGTTTTTGTTTTTAATCTTTCCGTACATCGAACGGTCGAGTCTCGTATTCTGGAACTCCTGAGCAACAAGATACGTATGTTTGAGTTGGTTATTGGGGAACTGGACATGATCCTCGGAGATATCGAGGATGAAAAGACGTTTGAGCAACAGGTGATTGATGTTTTCCTCAAGAGCGGAAGCGATGCTGAGATGAATCACCGGTTTGAACAGCTGGGAAACGAATTGTCACACGTTAGAAAACACTATGAAAAAGTCCGCGAAAATGCCGAAATTCTTTCCGATGTCATGGACGTTTAAGCTCATGGAGGTATCTCGATTACGTTGATACGGTTTTGACTTAACTTAACCGGGAGAAACCATGGCACCAAAGCGTATCATCTGGGCAGATGACGAAATTGAACTGCTCCGCCCCCATATCCTATTTCTTCAACAACGAGGCTACGAAGTTACGCCGGTAACCAACGGCGAAGATGCCATTTCACAGGTAAATCGGTCCGGTTGTGATCTTGTATTGCTGGACGAAATGATGGACGGCAAGGACGGGCTTACGACACTGGAAGAGATCAAAGACCAGCATCCTCTACTGCCCGTCATTATGATAACCAAGAGTGAAGAAGAGCGTTTGATGGATGATGCGATCGGGCGCAAGATCGATTTTTATTTGACGAAGCCGGTAAATCCCAGTCAGATTCTTCTCGCCTGCAAACAAATTTTTGAAACGAAGGCCATCACTGAACAGCGTATATCGCAGGATTACGTAAAAGCGTTCAACGAAATCAGCCAACGGTTGGGCGGGGAGTTGACGTTTAGGGACTGGTACGACATTAATCTCTCGCTCTGCCAATGGAATCTTGAAATGGATTCGTATCCGGAGCTGGGTTTGCGGGAAACACTCAACGACCAGATCAGTGCGTGCAATGTGGAGTTCGGCAAATATATCGAACGTCATTATTCCAACTGGATCAACGCGGGGCCGGGTCACCCCAGACCCGAGTTTTCGACCGATATTGTCAGGAAGTACGTGGCTCCAAAACTGATAGAGGGTCGCAGAGTGGTTTTCATCGTGATTGACTGTCTTAGATTGGATCAATGGCTCGGATTTGAATCCTATTTGAGTAGTCTTTATACCTTTGATCGCAGATACTATTTTTCGATTCTTCCTACCGCCACGCCGTACTCGAGGAATGCGATTTTTAGCGGGCTCTTTCCCCTGGAGATCGAAAAGAAATTTCCCGAAGTCTGGGCAAAAGGGGAAGAGGATGAATCCAGCAAAAACCGTTTTGAAAAGGAGTTTCTGGAGCATCAAATCAAGAATCTGAAGATTCCACTGAAAACAGATGTCAAATATATAAAGATTTTGAATGTGGATGCCGCAAAGAATCTGGAAGGACAGATTCTGAGTTTTGTCGAATCAAATGAATTAACCGCTGTCGTGATCAATTTTCTGGATATCCTGGCCCACAGCAGGAGCGATTCCAACGTCATCAAAGAGATTGCGCCGGACGAAAGAGCCTATCGATCGTTGAGCAATTCCTGGTTCATGCATTCACCGCTGCTTGATATGCTGAAGACACTGGCACGGGCCGATTGTTCCATCGTTATCACCAGCGATCACGGTAGCATTCGCAGTTTGCATGGGACGCAGGTGATTGGCGATCGGGAAACGTCCACAAGTCTTCGTTATAAATACGGTAAGAACATAAAGGCCAATTCGAAGCATGCGCTGTTTATAAAGAACCCGGCCGACTATAAGCTGCCTTCTCGGGGTGTCAACACCCAGTATATGATTGCCAAGGAAGATTACTACTTCGTCTATCCAACCAACTACCACCACTACCTCAACTATTACAAAGACACGTTTCAACACGGAGGCGTTTCTATGGAAGAAATGATCATGCCGGTGATAGAGCTTACAGGGAAGAAGTAGGCGGGAAAAAGGACGAAGGTTAGTCCATGATGGAGCCGATCGCGCCGCGATAAAGTCGCTCCAGTTCGCTCGTGCTTTCGTCAATCCAGCTGTTGATGATCAAACGAGTACCGCCAACAGTTCCAATTTCTGCGCAGGTAACGCCGTGTTTAGCCGCTATTCCTGAAACTTTTTCGACGTCGGATCGCTTCGCGGTTACCACTATCCGTGATTGTGACTCCCCAAAAAGCAGCAGGTCCGGTCGGAAGCGATCTCCGAGCGTTATAGCGGCCCCAATCGAACGCCCGCCCCTCTGGAAGCAGCATTCCGCCAAACAAACGGCCAGCCCTCCGTCTGAAACATCATGTGCCGATTGTATGTAACCGCCGATGATCGACTCATAGACTGCGTCCTGCACGGCTTTTTCGTACTTCAAGCTTATCGTCGGCGCGTCACCCATAACGATATTGTGCCAGGTGCGCAGATACTCACATCCGCCTCCTTCCGGCTTATTATCGCCGATCAGCAGAACCACATCACCTTCCCGTTTGAAGTGACTGGTTGTCACATGGTTCAGGTTTTCGACAATTCCCAGCATCCCGATAGTGGGAGTGGGAAAGACGGCAGCCGTTGGGCTCTCATTATAGAAACTCACATTGCCGCCGGTCACGGGTGTTTCAAAAACAAGACAGGCGTCGCCCATTCCGCCAACTGCCTCCTTGAACTGCCAATAGTTTTCCGGTTTGTACGGATTGCCGAAGTTCAGGCAATTGGTAATCGCTGCAGGCCTTGCTCCTGAGCAGACCACATTTCGTGCCGATTCCGCAACGGCAATTTGACCGCCCCGCCGTGGATTCAAATAGACGTATCGACCGTTGCAATCAACCTTCAACGCGATGGCCTTGTCCGTTCCCTTGATGCGAAGAACGGCGGAATCAGATCCCGGCAGTGAAACGGTATTCGTGCGAACCATGGAGTCATACTGATCGTATACCCATTCCTTACTTGCAATATTCGGGGATACGAGCAATTTCTTAAGAACTGCATTCAAGTCAGAGGGTGAGTCGATATGATCGGCGGTCCATTGCTGAACGGTTTCAAGGTAAGCGGGTTTTACGGCTTCCCGGTAGTAGATCGGTGCACCTCCGCCCAAGACCAGTGAATCAGATGGGATCTCAGCAAAAAGACGGTCCTGGTATTTCACGCGTAACAGTCCATCGTCGGTGACCTTCCCTATAGTAACGGCATGAAGATCCCACTTTTCAAAAATTTGCTGTATTTCTTGCTCGTGTCCTTTCTGTACGACCAACAGCATGCGCTCCTGGCTCTCCGACAGGAGAATCTCATACGGAGTCATGTTGTCCTCTCGCGTCGGCACAAGCGACAGTTCAAGCTCAATACCCGACTTCCCCTTGGCACTCATTTCGCTGCTTGAACAAGTAATGCCTGCTGCGCCCATGTCCTGGATTCCAACCAAGTGACCGGATTGTATGGCTTCCAGCGTTGCTTCCAGAAGCAGTTTTTCCGTAAACGGGTCGCCGACCT
>JAGQUY010000210.1 GCA_020438245.1 Bacteroidota bacterium | reverse complement strand
TCTTTGAGTACGTTCCGGTCGCATAGGATGAATCGAATTTGGAAGAGTTATAACTGCCTGTGTCCGGATGGACCACGCCAAGACTGTCCTTGTAATCGTTGCGAAAATCGACATCGAAGATGTCACTGGCCCTGATCAGAAATTGCCCGTGGTAAGCCTTATTGCTGTTCGACCACTGAACCTGACTGAATACGTTGTGCAAACTGATGCCAAATGTCCATTGGCGATTCAATTTGGCAGCCATCCCCAGATCCAGCCCCATGCCGTTGCCGCCTTTGGACGTCAACGCATCGTATCGACCACGCGTAATAACCGAATCACTTTGCTCTACCACTCCGCTCATCCGTGTCAGTGAAGCCTGCTCAAATCCGCGAACATATCGAAGCGTCATCCCGGCCGTCACCTCCTTGAACCTTGAGAAGACGGTCGGAAAATAGTCCTTTATCGGATAACCGGCAGACATATCCACGGAAGCAAGAAAGTTTCCGGCTCCCCCTCCCCGCCCGCTGAGTCGGGATTCTCCAACCGCATAGTTTGAGAGCGTAAGATCAAATAGTCCGCGAGGAACGCTGACGTTGCCATCCCCCCGCAAGGAAGCATTCAAACTGTAGTTTCGGTAACTGAAACCGAAGGCTCGTATTTCCGCGTCTCCGTTGAATCTGAGTGCGTTGTCACTTCCGAACAACTTCAGAAAGTCTTTCTTGTCTTTTTCACTGAAAGCACGGCCATTATACTTATTGTAATCACTTATACTCAACACGTTATTTCCATGGCGAAAACCAAAGCCAATGATCTGCATCGTAAACAGCGACTGCTGGTTCTGGCTCAAGCCGAGCAACGCAGGGTTCCATAGAAACGCTTCGGTGTTTTCTGCAACGGCCACCTGTGCCCTTCCCATGGCCACTGCTCGAGCGTCTGATTCACCGCCGTTACCGGCGTAGACTCTGTCGCACGACATCGCCAAGAGAGCGACTATCAAAAGTTGTCGAATCATCATCTAGTGTTTGATCTTATCATCAATAAAGAAGCGGAATTCCATTTGCGTGTCCACGTCTACAAAATCATTAGAACTTACCCTTACAACACCTCCTGTTCCCAATAACTGTACTCGAAATCCGTGGTAAATCGACAATACAGCGGGATCAAAAAGTCTCTGATAGTCTGATTCGAGCAGAACATATTCCAGATCAATGGTGCGCGGAGTAATAACAACCCCATTTGCGTCTGTGATACCTTTATCGATCAGAAGAGGTGAATTCGGGAATCTGAATTGGAATGTATCCTGATTGGCATAAAAGCTGTCTTTGTCGGCGAGGCTGTCAATCATGAATTGAACCAGAACGGGAACCGGAAAATGATTGATGATTTTTCCAGTAATCATAACACGGCGCAGACGCTCGTGGATGCGCTTCTTGTCCTTCTCGGAAATATTCATTTCCGACGGTTTGGTTCTAATAATATTGAGCGTAGTATCATTCGGAAGGCTGAATACCAAGGGTGCACGAAGCAAGAACTTGACGTTGATGAAGTCAGTTTTATTGACCGCCGCTACCGTCATGTTGTCGCCGATAAACGATTTTCCCGTGATGTAAATACTGTCCGGCAACAAGCTGAGCAACTGGGCGACTTCCTCGTAATTTGTGGTACGAATCGTATCTCTTCGAGGCAGAGGCCCCCCGTCGTACTCCGGAATGTCCGCCTGAATCGCCACCGTTTGGGACGACGAGTGAGTTTTTACTCCCGTCATCACCATGTCAAGTGATATCGGGAAGGGAATACGGTGTTCGCTGATAATCTCGAAATAGGCGCGCTGCAGTTGGATACTGTCCAGTTCTTCTATCTTTATTTTTTCATCCACAGGATCAATCGCAATCTCTTCCCTTGTGAGGCGTGCCCGCAGCCGGGAGAAAACCAGCGTATCCAGTGTTGCCAGTGCTTTAACCCCCTGGCCCGTTGCAATGGTCGAGGATAAATTGGTCGATGAGTCGGTTACGATGGTATACGAGTATTTGATATACTGTTCTCCGATGGCTGAGGATCGGGGAATCAGACTCCATTTCGCGAGATCGACAACGATAGGATCGGGAGCAGGAATTCGGATTCTTCGATTGAGTTTTGTTCCGGCAGAATCAAAATCATCCGAATGAAAATCAACGACAGCACCTATTTCAAGTCCCAGAAGCTGAACATCGACTGTAATTTGACCACGCTCTATGTAGCCCGTATCGATCACACTGGAGGTATTGGGCTTGATAGAGTCCAATCTTACTATAGTCTGAGAGGGAAAAAGACCGGTTATGGTCGACGCTTTCACGTCAAAGCGCAGGTCTACGTCGACAAATTCATTTGAATCCAATACAATGGGTGTTGCTGATCCGCTGGAATAGCCGCTGATCGAAACTTGAAGCGGGGAATTGACGGGCGTTGAACTGAAGAAATACTTAGAGTGATTTCTTTCCCCTCCTCCCTGGGCTAGACCGGAAACCTTGAGTGTATCTATGACCGTCATACTGACCGGATCATAGACATCAATTTGAAGGCTGTCAAAGTCGAGGGACGTCTGATTCGAGACCCTTGTTCTCAGGTACCCGGAAACAATGGTCATCTGGGAGAATTGATCGAAGTTGATTTCATGCGTGGACAGAGGAACGCTAAAAGGCGGCACGGTCACAAGACTTCCATGCAGGTTCGTGATGCTCGTTGGTGCGATGAAACCTAAAGAGAAAAAGGCTTGGATGGAGTCGTTGATGACCAGATCATCCTCAATCAGCCCTTCTGCCGAATCCAGCACCGGGTCCGTGTTAAGCCGATCCCCAAGCATGATTGTTTCGTCATGAGCCACGGTAAAAAGAACCGAATCGGCCACAATCTCCAAGCGGACCGAATCTTTGCCATTCTCCAACTCATCCTTGACATCGAAAATGTCATAGGTCTTATTGGCCATCGGGACGCTGAAATCGGCTTCCAAGGAAGGTGATTTGGGCAACTCGCAGGCAATCGCAGCCAGTAGGAAAGCCGCGCGAAAACACTTTAATCTCAACCGAATAGAAGCCTCCATGTGGTGATGAGGTAATGTATCAAAAAGACGATGGCTAGGCAAGCGGATTAATCGGGTTCAACCGCCGAGGCTGTTCTTGAAGCTTTTCGATTTTTCATTTCGTCCAATACTTCAAGAAAAGCATCAATTACAATAGGATTATAAAAGGTTCCCGAGCATTTCTTGAATTCCTTCTTGGCATCGTCAATATCGAGCACTTGATTGTACCCCCTGTTGGTCGTCATGGCGTCATAGCTGTCTGCCACCGCCACAATTGAAGCCAGGAAATCGATCTGATCGCCAACCAATCCCTGTGGATATCCGGAACCATCCCATCGTTCGTGATGCTGATGAACAATATTGATCAGTCCAGAGAGAAATTTGATGGGTTTGAGAATTCGATATCCAATCTCAGGGTGCTTCTTCATTTCTTCCCATTCTTCGCTTGACAATCTGTCAACATTGCGCAGACTGGATATTTCAACGACCAGTTTGCCAATATCATGCAGCAAAGCTCCTTGCGTCAGATTTTCCATTTCTTCCAGTGAGAGGTGCAGTTTTTCGCCAATTTTCAGGGAGTAAGCCCGTACCCTTGCGGAATGTCCGGCAGTATATGCATGTTTTTCTTCGACCGCATGAACGAAGGAAAGAATGATCCCAAGATAGGCTTCCTGCATTTCTTTGGATTGCTTTTCGACCAGTTGTGTTTTCAGCTCAAGTTCTTCAATGTGCTTTTGGAGTTTATTGACCAGTTTCACGGAATACTCTTTGTAATAGGCTTCTCCGCCATCGTCCTCCACGCGTTCGCGGTCCCCCTTCAAATACCGTTCGATTTGTTTAGGAAACGTTTCCACGTCGATCGGTTTTCTTATATATCCGTCGCAACCCGCGATCAGTGATCGCTCCCGGTCGCCTTCCATCGCATGCGTTGTCACTGCCACAATAGGAACGTTTGCAAGCCGCTCCAAACTCTTGATTCGGGTGGTGGCCGCATGGCCGTCCATCAACGGCAAATTGATATCCATCAAGATCAGATCCGGAACCTCTTGCTCGGCAATTTTGACGCCGGAAATACCGTCCACGGCCTCAATGACAATATAGCCATGCGGCTCCAGCAGTCGTCGAACCAACAGGCGGTTCAACTCATTATCTTCCACATATAGTATTTTTGCTTTCATATGCCCGATTCCAGGACCTTCTTTTCAACGGGCACATGCTTGACAGGGAGGGAAACGGTAAATACCGAGCCTTTGGACGGCTTGGAGTCAACCTCAATCGTCCCGTTGTGCATTTCTACGAACCTTCTTACGATACTCAGTCCCAGTCCGGTACCGCCGGCCCGCCTTGTACTGCTTCCGTCAACTTGGCGGAATCGGTCAAAAATCGTATCGAGATGATTCTTGTCTATACCCACTCCACTGTCAATTACACTAATGATCACATTGTTCTCCTCCGCCCTTACCCTCA
>JAGQUY010000209.1 GCA_020438245.1 Bacteroidota bacterium | reverse complement strand
ACGGGCAATTTCTGATCAGGGCCAGTGACATCTTCGATGTCGATTTTCGCAACGATTACAAGGACAGTCTTGGCGTGGTCCATCCGGACACAGGCAGTTATAACTCTTCCAAATTCGATTCATCCTATGCGACCGGAACGTACTCAAAGAGACTACCCATGATTTTGCGATTGGGGGCAGCCTTTCAGCTCAATCGACGAATGCTTTTTGCAGCCGATTATGAGCACCACTTGAACAACACGGCCGGTTCAAGTATTCCACGTATTGCGGCAGGAATGGAGTACCGCTTGTCAGACGCAGTCTTCCTCAGATCGGGCCTCTCGGTCGGGGGAGACAACAGGGGATTCAATTTTAGCGGAGGGGCCGGATTTGTTAGAAAGAATACCCGTTTTGATATTGCAACCAACAATCTTGAAGGATTGATTACGTTAAAGCGTTTTTCTTTTGCGCTAAACGTGAAAACAACCCTAAATTAGTTTGTTCGTTGTTCCAGATCCCGGTTTTCCCGTGAATGTCAGGCCAACTTTCCTAAGGGCCCGATATGAGCAATATCTACCACCCAAAAAAATCACACTGTTCACCCCTTAAATGAGGAGATGCCATGAATTTAATTACCCGCTCCGACTTTGATGGATTGACTTGTGCAGTCCTTTTAAAAGAGGTTGAAATAATTGAGCAAATCAAATTTGCACATCCGCGCGACATTCAGGAAAAGACTCTGGAAGTGACTCCGAATGACATTCTGACGAATTTACCGTATCACCCGAATTGCGGTTTGTGGTTTGATCATCACGCGAGCGAGTCTGCCAGGGACGATGTTCCTAAGACGTTTAATGGACGCTTTGAAACTGCACCCAGTGCGGCCCGAGTTATCGTAAATCATTATCGAAGCCACCGTTTTCAGCGGTTCGACTATTTGATGTACTGTGTGGACAAGATTGACGCGGCCCGGCTGACGATCGAGGATGTCACGGACCCCAAGGACTGGGTTTTGCTATCCTATGTTATGGATCCCAGGACCGGGCTTGGAAAATACCACGATTATGGAATGAGTAACAAAGATCTTATGAGCAAAATGATTGATTTGATCGGGACTCACTCCGTCGAAGAAATCCTGGCTATGCACGACATCAAGCAGAGAGTGGCAAGATATTTTGAACAAGAGGCTGAATTCAGAAATTTCCTCGCAAGCCATTCCACCTGTCAGAAAAATGTTATTGTTACCGATCAACGTGGAGTTAAAGACCTACCGACCGGAAACCGATTCCTGATTTATACCCTGTTTCCTGATGCCAACGTGTCGATTCGAATCATGGACGGTCGGGAAGGAAAAAATGTAGTAGCGGCTATCGGTCACAGTATTTTCAACCGGACCTCAAAGACGCACGTTGGGGATTTATGCGCCAAGTACGGAGGCGGAGGTCACCGGGGCGCAGGTACTACGCAAATAGATACCAAGGACGCCGAAAAGGTCATCAAAGAGTTGATTGAACAAATGAAAAAAGACGGCTGAATTCAGGCCGGACGAAAAGCCTTCAAGACTGCTGGGTTTGTCTCCAGTCTCGGTCCGCCAATCAGGTCTATGCAATAGGGAACAGCCGGAAATACGGCATCGAGGCACTCCCGGATTGATTTCGGCTTACCGGGAAGGTTGATAATCAACGACTTGCCGCGAATCCCCGCTGTTTGACGGGACAAGATGGCCGTAGGGACGTACTTTAAGGAAGTCATTCTCATTAATTCGCCAAATCCCGGCATCAATTTTTCACAAACCGCCTCTGTTGCTTCCGGAGTTACGTCGCGTCCTGCCGGACCGGTTCCTCCGGTGGTTACCACCAAGCAGCATTCCTCCTTGTCGCACATCGCAATCAATCCGTCGCGTATTTGTTCAACATCATCGGGTAGTATACGGTAGACTGCTTTCCAGGGAGTAATCAGGTACTCCGCCAGGATCGATTGAATGGCAGGGCCGGACAGATCTTCATATACGCCCGAACTTGCCCGATCGGATACCGTTAACACGCCGATTTTTGCCATATTACCGCCTTGTCTTACCTCTCAGGTGCTTTCGGACAAAGCCTTCCAAAAGGGTCGGAAAGGTTGGCTTTCCGATCTCCTGGAGATCATAACGTACTCGCACAGAGGGCTTCTTGATCTTGACAATTCGGTTGAGATCGATAGGCGTACCTATTATGACTACGTCACAGGGCGTCCTATTGATGGTGGTCTGCAAATCCTTGACCTGTTTTGCATCGTACCCCATTGCCGGCAGCAGAACCCCGATGTTGGGGTACGTTTTGAAAGTTTTGGTGATCGTTCCGACCGTATAGGGCCTAGGGTCAATAATCTCTGACGCACCGTATTTTTGAGCTGCGACCGTACCGGCACCGAATTTCATTTCGCCATGAGTCAGCGTCGGACCATCTTCAACCACGAGGACCTTTTTGCCTGCGATCATCTCCGGGCGATCAACGAATATCGG
>JAGQUY010000208.1 GCA_020438245.1 Bacteroidota bacterium | reverse complement strand
ACAGCCAAGTCCGCAGGCGCTTTGTTGTATCTCGTGTTGCTGGGTTCACTGGTAGGATACACGGCGTACATCTGGTTGCTGAAAGTATCTACGCCGGCAAAAGTGTCGACGTATGCGTACGTCAATCCGCTCGTCGCAGTATTTTTTGGATGGCTTTTTGCCGCAGAACCGATTAGTTTACGCACGGTTCTGGCGGTTGGTTTGATCGTCTCCGGAGTCGCCATTATAACGCTCAGAAAAATGGTTGTAGCAAATATTCGCCGATGGAGAGTTCCGTCGACCGCGAAAAACATTGCAATTATTGAATCGGAAAGGATTTCATGAAACGAATCAATGCTTTTATCCTCCTGACCATGCTTGCTATTGCAGCCTGCGCACCAAAATCATCGTCGAATAAGGGGTTCAGGAAGCCCTATGACTCCCTCACCGCCGTTCTGGTTACAGAGGGTCTTCGGGACGGGCAGGCTTTTGCGATGCTCGAAAACCTTACGAAAAATGTAGGTACGCGTCTCAGCGGGAGCGAAGGTGCTTCAAAAGGTGTCGAGTGGGCTCAAGCCAACATGGAACGCCTTGGTTTTGACACGACGTGGTTGGAGCCGGTTATGGTGCCGCATTGGGTTAGAAGCAACACCGAGCGCGCACAAATCACGCGTCACCAATCGGGAAAACGTCCGGCTTTGAAAATCACAGCACTCGGGGGCACGATAGGGACGCCCGACGGAGGAATCGAGGCGGAAGTCGTTGAAGTGCACTCGTTTGAAGAGCTTCAATCCATGGGAGATCGCGCGAAGGGAAAAATAGTATTCTTCAATCGACCGATGGATCCGACGAAGTTCTACCCCGGTGAAGCCTACGGCGGGGCGGTAAACCAAAGGACGAGCGGTGCTTCAGAGGCGGCACGAGCCGGCGGTTTGGCAGCACTGGTGAGATCCATGACGATGAGACTGGACGACAACCCGCATACCGGCGCGATGCGCTACAACGATTCACTTCCCAAGGTGCCCACGGCGGCCGTTTCGACCATTGGAGCAAATCTGTTGAGCGAAATGCTGAAGCAGGATCCTCATATGAAGGTTAAACTCGAATTGGGATGTCAAATTCTGCCGGATGTTGAGTCCTTCAACGTCATTGGCGAGTATCGGGGTACCGCGTTACCCAACGACGTCGTGTTGATTGGCGGGCATTTGGACAGCTGGGATATTGGCGAAGGCGCGCATGATGACGGTGCCGGTGTCGTTCATTGCCTCGAGGCGGTCCGCCTTTTGAAGAATCAGAATTTGCGACCGAAACGGACCATTCGCGTGGTACTTTTCATGAATGAAGAGAACGGGTTGAAAGGTGCAAAAGCTTATGCCGCGGTGTCCCGGCCTGGCACCAAACATGTTGCAGCCATCGAGACAGACGCCGGCGGGTTTTCTCCGCGGTCGTTCAGTTCCGACGCCGATTCCATCGCCTTTCCCAAATTGAAAAAGTTGGAGTGGGTCCTTGTCCCCATGGATATGAACGTCGTGAAGGGGCACAGCGGCGCCGACATCAGTCAGTTGATTGCCCATGGCGTTCCAACGATCGGTCTGAGACCCGACTATCATCGGTATTTTGACCACCACCATTCTGCCATGGATGTGTTGGAGAATGTCCATCCCAGGGAGCTTGAGCTCGGTGCGGTTGCCATGGCGGCATTTGCGTATGCATTGGCCGAAGAAGGATTGAATTGAACTCGGGAATATGCTGTTGATATCGCCGTTTAAGCGACAGCATAAATTAAAAGGAGCACGATGAGTATCGACGTTGCAACGTTTGGGGGAGGATGTTTTTGGTGTGTGGAAGCTGCTTTTCAGAGATTGAAGGGAGTGCAGCAGGTTGTATCGGGATATGCGGGAGGTCACGTGGACCAACCAAGCTATCAAGCCGTTTGTAACGGAACAACCGGACATGCGGAAGTCTGTCAGATCACGTACGATCCGTCCGTGGTTTCCTTTGATGAATTGCTGAAGGCATTTTTTGTGGCTCATGATCCGACGACCCTCAATCGTCAAGGCAATGATGTAGGGACGCAGTATCGCTCGATTATTTTGTATCACAGCGACGAACAAAAAAACAAGGCTCAGGAAGCTATTCGCGCCTTGAATGCGGAAAAAATATGGCCTTCGCCAATTGTGACTGAAGTCAAACCGTTCGAAAAGTTCTACCCTGCGGAGGATTATCATCAGAATTACTATAACGACAATCCCAGCCAAGGGTATTGTCAATATGTCATCCGACCGAAGCTGGAAAAATTCGAGAAGGCGTTCAGCGCAAAAATGAAGGATGCGGGATAATTCTGACAGAGATCTCGTTTGGTAAAAAGGGACCACCAGGTCCCTTTTTTTTTGAAGTCACGGTTGAATATCCTGCACAGGTGAATTGCGTGGGACAGCAACGGAACACTTGACATTGAATTAATAAGTTCTATTTTAGAATAGTTTGGAAAACGAAATATACCATGAGTGATTTTGATCTTCGGTGTCGGGAACTATACGAATACATTGAAGCGCTCGTAGAGCGATTCGTCGTTCTTCAAAGTGGAATTCTTGACAAAACGGCTTCGAACTTGAGTTTCCAACAAATCAAAGTCGTTGGTCATGTTGGAAAGTTCCAACCCTGCACGATGAGCGAGTTGGCCGAACGTACGCGGCTTTCCATGAGTACGATGACCGGTATCGTGGACAAACTGGTTGCTGGGAAACTGGTAAGACGATACCGAAGCGATGCAGACCGACGTGTTGTCAATGTCAAGCTGACCGCCCGCGGCATGGAGATCTATGAAATGGAAGTGAAGAATCACCTTGAGTTGGCTAAAGCCATGTTGAACGCGCTTCCGGAACCGGAGCACCTTCAATTGATTGCTCTCCTAAAAAAAATTAATTCCACGGTTTAGGTCAAAATCGTAGAGGGTCCGCCTTCGCGCAGACATTTCTGTAGCCGACCATTTCGTTTGATAATCGAAATATTAATAATATGAATAATCAATAATTCAAACAAAGGAATCAGGAAATGACCAGGACAGTTCTTATTA
>JAGQUY010000207.1 GCA_020438245.1 Bacteroidota bacterium | reverse complement strand
GGTTTTCTGAAACTGAATGGTAATCAGAGGCTGGATGGCCGACCTATTTCTTGGTGCTGTCCTGCAGGGAAGGCATCGGTACCGGCATGGATGGCGGCACCTTGGTATTCATTTCAGCAACAATAATATCCGTTAGATCGGCAGCAGGGTCGCCGTAAACCAGCACGCCATCCACCGGAGTCCCGAGAATCATGGTGTATCCGTGATCTCTGCCGTACTTGGTAATAAAATTACTGATGTCCTGAAATATGGGACCCAGTAATTCGGATTGCTTCTGTTGAAGAGCTTGCTGATGTGACTCCTGCAGTTGCATGAATTCATTCTGTTTTTGCTGAAACGCACTCATATGAGGTGCCAGTGCCTGTGAAGTCAATACCTGCGATTTTCTTTGAAGATCCTTGTTCATTTCCTGAAGCTCTGAATATCGTCCTTCAAGTTCCCGTTGGGCATGCGACGACTCCGATTGCAGTTGTCTCTGAACAGCCTGTGCGGGGATGTACTGTGCCAAAATCACATCCGACTTGACATAGGCTATTTTAACCGTGTTGCCGCTGAAAACGGCTACCTTAAAAAGATAAACGACGGCCAGCAGTAGAATAGCCATGCCGCCCAATAACCAGGGCATCCATTTCTGCCCGTTGATTTCGTTGGTCATACCGACTCCTTGTCAGGTGATAAAGTACTATGTTTCTTGTGAGTTGACGCAATTAGGTTGCTGATGTTGATCAGAATGGGATACGCTTCGACATCATGTCCCAACGTTTCTACGGATGCCATTTTCACGGCCATAGCTTTTCGTTCGTCGAATATCGCAAATTTGAACCGGAATCGGGTAAAGAGTTCAATCAACTCCGTGTGCAGAAAAGGGTTTTCAAAAACAGCTTCAATTTCATTCTTATAGTATTCAGAAAAGACGATGCCGTATTTGTGGTAGACATACTTCGTTGAATTCAGAACCAGCGGTGCATAAAAATCGACTTCAAGCGTGTGCTGAAGCTCCACCTGGGGATTGACAATGGCCATTTTGAATGGCTGGGGTACGCGTACGGCGACGGTCAGAATTGGCTGCTCACCGATTTCAGTTCTTTGCCGAGCGTCTTCTTTGCCGAGATACACCAGGGAAATGCGCAGATCGGCATCGGCATCCCGCATGGAATAACTGTACCCCCGTTCTGTCACAATTCTGGAATGGTGGAAAAACTCGCGGTGGAAATGGGCCAGGTGCGCCTTATTGTTAATGGCCGCCACCGTAAAAATATCAAGTACATCCCGGTCGTCCAGCGCAAGCACCCAGAATTTCTTGATGACGCTGAACAAAACAATCATAACCAAGGTAAACGAAAGGAGCAGCCAGATGGCGCGTTGATCGCCGGCCAGGCCTCTTCTTAGCGTAAAGTACATAAGCAGAAGCCCGCCGCCCAAAACAGCAACGATAAGGAAACGGGCGGCCAGTTTGCGGACGAACGGCCGTTTTTCGAAGTAACGGAGTGCCACCGTCAGGGCGTCTTCGGGCTGTTGGGCGACCCGAATTTCTTCTCTTCGCCCCGAAGAAGTCGTCCGATGTTTTCACGATGGGTATACGCAATTAGTGCAGCTACGAATAGGCTGAACCAAAGAAGATGCGGGGAAACCGGCTCGGCCAGATAGAAGCGTTTGACATAGACCGTGACCGGGAACGCGATGGCGCCGACGATTGATCCGAGTGAAACGTATCTGAATACGGCAAATATGACGAGAAAAACTGCGAGACAAATGGCCACCGGCAGCGGAGCGACACCGAGCACGGAACCCGCCATGGTAAGCACCCCTTTTCCCCCGCGGAAGCCAAAAAAGACAGTCCAAATATGTCCGGCGACGGCGGCTACTCCGGCCAGGATTCTCACAAGAATGTCGTCAACGCCGGGCATATGAATTCCGGTCATCAGGAAGGGAGCCAGGATCAGGGTGCAAAAAAGACCTTTCACCAGATCCACCAGCGCAACCACAGAGCCCCATTTCGACCCAAGCAAGCGAATAGCATTGGTCATACCGGCATTGCCACTACCGTAGGTTCGAATATCGACACCTTTTATCCAGCGGGAAAGCAGGATACTCGGGGAAATCGAGCCAATGAGGTATGAAAAAACAAGAACCAGAAATAGATTGATCATTGCCTAACCTGATTTAGGCACCGATTGTAATAAAACACCCGGCTAAATTCAATGACTATCTCACACTCGGGAAGTCTGTCGTTGCCGCCATACGTTACCCATTTACTCTCATAATCTGAGATTGATTTTCCGCGACTTATTTTTTATGTTTTAAATCATGCACCATTCGTCCGTCTATGATTTGCTTTTGCTGGCATCCGTGCCGGGTGTCGGTCATCAACGGCTTCGGTCTTTGATCGACAAATTCGGGTCTGCAAGCGACGTGCTTAATGCGCCATTGGTGCATCTCCAGGCAACGGCAGGGGTAGATGTCGTTACCGCAGAAAGCATTGCCAATAGAGCAAAACGATCCGCCGGCCGGGTCGAAGACCAGCTGAATCGTATGGCGAAATACGACGTCCGGCTTGTGTCATTTTGGGATGAAGAATACCCGGAACGCCTGCGCCAAATTCATGATGCACCCGCTTTCCTGTTTATTCGCGGGAGTTTGCGACCGGACGACGAAAGATCCGTGGCGATCGTTGGAACGCGAAGATGTACTGCCTATGGACGGTTGATGGCGGCCAAACTGGCCGGTGAATTGGCGGCGCTTGGGGTTACCATTGTCAGCGGCCTTGCCCGGGGCATCGATACGGCAGCGCACGAATCGGCCGTGGAAGCCGGTGGACGGACTATCGCGGTCTTGGGGTCAGGCGTGGATTGTATTTATCCGTCGGAAAATGGCAGACTCGCCGCTTCTATTATCAACGCCGGTGCGGTACTCTCCGACTACCCGATGGGTACCGGACCCGATGCCGTGAATTTTCCCAATCGTAACCGCCTGATCAGCGGAATATCTCTCGGTGTCGTGGTCGTTGAGGCTCCAGCCAAGAGTGGCGCAATGATCACGACGCGGTTTGCGCTGGAACAGAATCGAGAGGTTTTTGCCGTACCCGGCCAAGTCGGCAACTCCCAGGCCGAAGGCCCCAACAACTTGATCAAAAGCGGCGCCAAACTGGTGGAATCCGCTGCCGACATTGTGGAGGAGCTTGCCTTGCTGGCCCGTGATGTCAGGCCAAATGCACAGAAGCCGGTATGGCAGCTGGGGTTGCAGGAACAGGCGGTGTACGATTGTCTGTCTACATCGCCCGCCCACGTCGAACAAATATCCGCGACCGCCCGGATGCCCGTTACAGAAACACTTACTCACCTGCTTGCGCTGGAACTTCAGGGAGCCGCGCGGCAGATATCAGGAAAACAGTTCATTCGATCATAACTTCCGGGGTGTTCCTTGGCCAAAAAAATTCTTGTTGTCGATGACGAAAACACCGTCCGCAGCCTGCTCAAAATTTATTTGACAAAGGCCGGATTCGAACTCGACTTTGCCGAGGACGGAATTCAAGCCATGGAGAAGATCCGGAGTTTTGATCCCGACGTGGTCGTTCTCGACACCAATATGCCGGGCAAGAACGGAATAGAAGTGTGCTCGGAAACCAAGGCCGCCAATCCGTCAAGACCTAAAATAATATTCCACACAGGCTCGTTGGAAGAGTACAAAGCCAAGGCTGAAGCAGCAGGCGCCGATGCAACGTTTGCGAAAACAGCTATGGGCGGGCTCGGAAAACTGGTGGAACTGATCAATACGTTTTAGAACGGACATCAATAAACAAAAAAAGGGGCCCAATAGCCCCTTTTTTGTTTGTGGGTGTTCGTCCCTAGTCTTTTTTCGGAAAGTACCTCGCATACACCGCATCCGTAAACGCAATGGCTTCTTTCTGATACGGGTTGACTTCGAGATTGTAGAAGGTATCTTCGATAATGTCACTGGCTTCCTTCCAGTTCGGAGACGCGTTAAGGCTGGCGAGGAGTTGGAAGAACTCTTTGTCTTTCTTCTTGAAGACTTTCTTGATATAGAGCTTCTTGTCTTTATCTTCGATAATTTTGTTCAGATCCTCCAAATTGTCTGCTTGGCCGATGGATTTCGCAAGTTGTTCTGCCAGCTGGTGGGCCGCCGAAGCCACTTC
>JAGQUY010000206.1 GCA_020438245.1 Bacteroidota bacterium | reverse complement strand
GTTAGCATAAGGAGGACTATGCATCGCCGAAAATTCATCAGACTCGCTGGAGGGGGTGTATTATTTGCGGCTGCGGCACAAATAACGTCCTGCGGCAATGAAACTCCCGACGAAGCCATCGCCGCATGGAAAGGGCCGGGACCCGAGGAAGATGTCCGGAAATGGATTCTCAGTTATGCCATTCTGGCGCCACACTCCCACAATTTGCAGTCGTGGCTTGTCGATCTCAGTGTGCCCGGCGAGGTTATCCTTCATTGTGATTTGACCCGGTTGCTGCCGGAGACCGATCCGTTTTATCGGCAGATCATGATGAGCCACGGTACCTTCTTGGAAATGCTGGATCTGGCTGCACGCGAACAGGGGATGAAAGCGGATATCGAACTTTTTCCCGAAGGAATCTTTGGTCCTGACAAGCTTGATCAGCGGCCGGTGGCAAGAATCAAACTTACCCGGGATCCTGAGGTAGCCAAGGACCCGTTGTTTGCCCAGATACTCCGGCGACACACCAACCGTGAGGCGTATGATCCTGCAAAGGCGGTTCCGGAAGACGCTGTTGCAGCCATGGCGGAAAGCACTAAATCGTATGGTATTCGGTTTGGATTTGTCGGACTGGACAAACCGGCAGAACTCTTGAAACATCGTTCTATCGCCAAGGAGGCGTGGAAGATTGAACTCACAACACCTGAAAAAATATTGGAGACCTACCGCGTTCTTCGAATCGGCCCTGACGAAATCGCCAAATACAAAGACGGCATTTATATTAAAAGCCGGTTTCTCGAGTTGCTGGTAAAGTTCGGACTCTTTGACAGGACCAAGGCGCCGTCTGCTGATAGTTTCGCCACGACGGGACAAATTGAGACGTTCAATAAAAATTTGGATTCCACGCCGGGATTTCTTTGGATGATCACCGAGGGAAATGAACGAAGTCAACAGGTGCAAGCCGGTCGCGCGTATGCCAGAGTTCAGTTGGCAGGCACAGCACATGGTCTCGCCATGCAGCCTCTTTCGCAGGCCCTTCAGGAGTATCCTGCCGTGGCCGGCCCCTATGAGGCCATTCACACTTTGCTGCAAGCTCCCAAGCCGCAGTATACCGTTCAGATGTGGGCGCGCGTAGGGTACGGCCCCGAAGTGGAACCGGCTCCGCGCCGTGGGCTGAGTGAGCATATACTAAAGATCTGAGTCACATATGAAGGACGACACGTTGTGATTTTACACGTTCATACCCCTTCGGGGTTTCTTGGCCGATATGTCGAGTCGTTAACCAGCTACAGCGGATATAATCCTGACCACAGGATGGAAAAACTGCTGCCGGATGCCTCCGTCAACCTTGTTATTGCGCTGGATGAAATCCGCCGATATACGTTTAACAACGACGATTTGACCAAGAAAACAAAGTGCATCAAAGCCTGGGTTTCAGGGATGCAAACATCGTTCATAACCCTGAGTGCCGAGAAGAACTCCAGCATGTTTGTCATACGATTCAGGCCGGGCGGCAGCTATCCCTTTTTTCACATGCCGACCGATGAGTTAAGTAATCTGGTAATCGACGCCGAGTTGATTTTCGGCAGGGAGATTCTCAGCCTCCGCGATCAATTGATGGAGGCCGGCACCTGCGCATCGCAATTTCGCCTTGTCGAACAATGGCTGCTTCAGCGGATCAGAACGGAAGATCTCGCCGAGTCCGTTGTCGGTTTTGCAGTTGCCAGAATCAACGCGACAGGACCTCTGGATATCCCCGCTCTTGTGTCGAAGACAGGGTATTCGCAGAAACACGTCATCCATCTTTTCAAGAGGCATGTCGGACTGACGCTAAAGCTCTTTCACCGCGTCGTACGGTTCAACAGGGTATTGCATGAAATCGATATCCGTGAAGAGGTCGACTGGTCGACCATCGTGCATGATTGTGGCTTTTATGATCAGGCTCATTTCGTAAACGAATTCAGCCATTTTTCGGGAATCAATCCTACCAGGTATCTGACAGAACGTGGAGTATATCCCAATTACGTGCCGATTCCAGCCAAGAGGTAAATTTTTTACAATCGTTTCGTCAGGAATTGCTCCATATTGGTTCCGATTCAACCAAATAGGAGACGCACATGAATGAACCGAATATCAATCATTGGGCAGTGTTGACCTGTACGCTCGCCAACCTGCTGGTAGGCGCCATATGGTATTCACCGGCACTTTTTTACAAAGCATGGAAAATTGAAACCGGGTTGACAGATGAGGTGCTGGGCAAGGTCAACATGATTAAATTGTATTCCATCACCTGCCTGTTTGCTCTGATCATGTCCTACAATATGGCGTTCTTCCTCGGAGACGCGAAGACGGATTGGATTTGGGGAACAACAGCAGGATTTCTGACCGGATTTGGCTGGGCGGCTATGATTTTCGCTGCGATAGCTCTGTTTGAACAGCGATCATGGAAGTACATTTTGATCAATGGTGGCTATATAGTAACCTATTTCACCCTGATCGGGCTCATTCTTGGTCTTTGGAGGTAGAGTGACAAAATCGTCCGTAGAGGTGGAAAGGTCCTTTTTGGATAGGCTGGAACAAACCACGGGATTCTCGCTTGAATATTGGGCACGAGAAATCAAAGACAACGGGCCTGCCGGCCAAACCGAAATCGTTGATTGGCTGAAATCCAAACATGGATTCCGACAGATCGACGCAGCCCTGTTGTCCGGTATTTACCTTAACGACGGACGGCCTGTCTACTGCGAGAAAATTAACTGCATAACCGGAGAGGTGTCGTGAAAACTATTTGTTGGATAGGCTTTTTGATGGGTCTTTACGCATGTGTTCCGTCGCCGGTAAAAAAATACAAGATCGCATACAACGTATTCTTGAATCAAGAAGCCGACGATTATGAAATTTTCGTCATGAATACCGACGGCAGTGAAAAAAAGAACATCACCAATCGGGCAGGTCTTGATTGGGTTTACTATGCGTTTGGGGACAAGCTGTTTTTTGTATCGGATCGGGATACCACGCATCGGGTCTATTTTTTGTACGAGATGAATGCCAACGGGGAAAACGTTCGAAAAATATACAATGTTCGATTGAGCGACAGTTGGGTGGGTAGCAGGAAGAACGGGACCGAGTTGCTGGTAAAGCCACATCCGACTGAAGATTCTGCTTTTCACATTATTAATTTGAACGGGAGGTTGCTGAAAAGGCTCGATGTTGGGCTGCCGTATTTCAACGATCCCTGCTTTTCACCAGACGGTAAACAGATCGTTTTCCGGGGCGGGTTGAAAGTATCCAAGCGCGAAGAGGGATTTATTGATGAGCTCTATATCATAAACGACGATGGAACAGGATTGCGTCAATTGACCCACTATCCAAAGAACGATACAACCGCGGAATGGTATGCATACAAGGCTGGACCGCCCTGTTGGAAACCCGATGGGATGATTACGTACTCCTCCAAACAAGCGGGTAATTATAACATTTTCTCGATTGAGGCCAATGGAGAGCATCTGCGCAAATTGACACCGGATAGTCTGAACGAAGTGTATCATTCATGGCTTCCCGATGGATCGGCCATGACTTATGAAGGAGCTGACCTGAACGACGAGAACTATGAGATTTACATTCAATACTCGAGCGGAAAAATTCTGCAGCTGACGGCCGATACGCTGCAACAATTAGCGCCCGTATTCGTTGAGGTAAATTAGCACCAATTCATTTTCAAGGCACATGGTCGGATTTGTACTCACACTTGGCCTGCTTCTGACTTTTCATCCCGCTGCCGCTCAAGATGCGAGCGGAAAGTTGACCGTCCACCAGGTCAGCGGCAGCGTCTATGTGATAGAGGATAATTTTTACTACAAAGAAAATTCGGCTTTTTATGTCGGAGACAAGAGTGTAACGGTTATCGGTGCCACCTGGACGCCGGAAATCGCAAAGCTGCTTTTTGAAGAAATCAAGAAGATCACCGACAAACCGGTCACCGATGTTATCCTGACCAACTATCATCCCGATCGGGCGGGCGGGAGCGGGTTTTTCAAAACCATCGGTGCCGCCCTCCACTCGACTCAAATGACATTTGATTGCCTGAAGTCCGACTGGAACCTCGTCGTGGAAAGCATGCAACATGGATTGCCGGACTATCCATCACTTCCTCTGGTTCTTCCAGACAGTGTTCATGCTGGAAATTTTGACTTGCAAAACGGAAAAGTCAGTGCCATCTATTATGGGCCATCGCATACATCTGACGGTATCGTCGTTTATTTTCCGTCTGAGAAAATTCTATATGGAGGATGTATCCTCAAAGAACATCTGGGGAACCTGGATTTTGCGGAATTGGCGGAGTATCCGAAAACACTGAAAAGGATGAAAGGTCTCGATGTCAAAATCATAATTGCCGGACATTGGTCGGCCGTGCATGGACCGGAGCTAATCGACCGGTATCTGACCCTGTTGGAAAACCGGCCCGGCCGAACGACACTTCAGGTAGAAAATGTCGGTTCAGGCGACAACAGACGAAGAACGAAATGGTTGGAGGCGATTCGTTCGCGCAGGGACGACAACACCATGGAGATGATCGCACGCTCCGGAATGGTTCTGACACAAGATGAGGAAAACTGGGCGAACCTGGTCAATGTACGTGTATCT
>JAGQUY010000205.1 GCA_020438245.1 Bacteroidota bacterium | reverse complement strand
TTGGCTGGGAAGCTTGTTTTTCGAATCGACGGATCCATCGGTAGCCGGACGCGTCCGGGAGATCATGAAGGAGTATGTTGCCGTTCAGAACTCGGCCAACCAGAATCTTCAGATCAGCGGTTTTTTTGTGACGCCCTTGCTCAAGGTGGCAGGCGAGTCTCGTGATCTGCGAAACAACATGCTGGTCCATAATTCTCCTTTGTCTTCTTTCATTGGATCCCTGGCGATGGTTGGAATTATCGTTCTGCTTGCGTGCTTCAATTATGTAAATACAACGCTGGCCTTTTCCGCGTCAAGGCTCAAGGAGGTCGGGATTCGTAAGGTGGTGGGGGGCAGGCGCGACCAAATTATTTTTCAATTCTTGGGAGAGCAGGTGGTGTTGTGCTCCTTTTCACTCATTGCCGGGCTTGGTATCGCGGAGCTGATGATCAAGGGTTGGAATATGCTCTGGAGCTGGAATCAGCTGGCGCTTACGTATCATAACAACCTTCCGTTGGTTTTCTTTTTGATTTTGATGGTCTTGGTGATTGCGCTGGTGGCGGGTTTCTACCCTGCTTATTACGTGAGTCGCTTCCGTCCCGCCGACATTCTGAAAGGTCAAATGCTCCATGCAAAGATTAACCATTTTATGCGGGGGATGTTGGTTTTTCAGTTCGCTCTTTCGTTGGTCGCCATTATTCAGGCCATTGCTTTCACCGACAACGCAGAATACGTGGAGAAAATGGATCTTGGATTCGCTCGTGAAAGGCGGATAATGGTACCCCTGGCTGAAGAAAGTATGTATGCGCCGTTTCGCGACGCAATGACGGTAAGTGCCCGGATTCGAAACGTTACTGCAGGTCAGGATCATGTATTTTTCGGCTTTCGTCGGCGTCCGGTTGTACTTGGTGAAAAAAAGGTAGAATCCGACGTGCTGCGCGTTGAACCAACTTATCCGTCTGCCATGAGTTTTCGACTGAAAAGGGGTCGTTTATTTGAAACGAACCTCAAAAGCGATGAATCCGGCTCCGTAATCATTACGGAAAATCTGGCTCGCGCGCTGGATCTGGGTGACGGAATAGGGGCCACGCTGGAAGTTGAGGATCAGCGGTATACTGTGGTCGGTGTTGTTGAAGATTTTTTGAACCGGGGTGTCTGGGATCCCGCCTCTCCCGTACTGTTCAGGTGCGTCACCGATCAACACCGATTTGTCATTGTCGAGACCGGAGACGATCCCAACGGAGAAACTTTTGCCTTTGTTAAAGAAACTTGGGCCCGGTTGAACCCCAACGCGCCATTTCCCGGTGTTTTTCAGGATCGGATGGTTGCCGAAGCCATTCAGGTAAGTGAAAGCATTACGAAAATGAATGTCGTGTCCGGGTTTCTTGCCTTTGCCATGGCCATCTTGGGCCTGTTCTCCTTGGTTTCGCTCAAGACAATCCGGCGTACTAAAGAAATTGGAATCCGCAAGGTAATGGGCGCCAGCGTAGGTCAAATTCTGGGACTCATGAATCGGGAATTTATGATACTGACACTCATTGCCGTCGTGTTTGGAGATCTGATCGGCTACTTCATGACAACCGCTTTGCTGGATGCGATTTACGCGTATCATACGGAAGTTAGCGCGGAGGCGATCGGAATTGCCAGCGTATCATCCCTGGTCATCGCAGCGGTCACGAGTATATGGGTTGTCGCTAAAACAGCCAGGGCAAATCCCGTAGAGAGTCTCAGGTATGAGTAGTCAAACTAAAGGAGGCGTATGTTTCGCAACTATGTGAAGATCGCACTCCGTCACATGTGGCGGTCCAAAGCGTACACGTTTATTAATATAGGTGGTCTGGCAATCAGTCTCGCCGCATTTACGATCATTTTCTTATATGTACGCGATGAATTACAGTATGATCAGTACCATGAAAAGAGCGAACGGATTTATCGCCTGAATTGCCGTTACTACCTGCCAAACGATGCGGGCTTCGAGGATTATGCTGCCGTGGGTCCATCGGTCGGGCCACAAGTCGAACCGGATTATCCGGAAATTGAAAAAACGGTTCGTTTCAAGAAGTTCGATCGCGAATTAATCCAGTTGAGCTCATCCCCGGATAAGTTCTATGAGGACATCGTATTCGCGGATTCAACCGCATTGCAGGTCTTTAACTATCAATTTCTGCACGGCGATGCTAAGCGTGCTCTCGACGGTCCTTTTCAACTGGTAGTGTCTGCTTCGGCAGCAAATAAGTATTTTGGACGGGAGAATGTCGTTGGAGAAACAATGAGGATGCCGAACGACTCCTCGACTTTTAGAATTTCAGGCGTCATTGCGGATATTCCAGATCAATCTCACATGCGTTTTGATTTTCTGGCGTCAGTTTCATCTCTGCGGGCTTTGGGAGTGCGGATGACCGGAAATTGGTGGAATTTCAGCTATCACACATTTTTCCTATTGAAGCCTGATGTTGACTTGAAAGCCTTTCAGGAAAAAATCCGCAGTATTTCGAGACGGTACATTCCGCAGCAGGAAGATGGATCCGGTTATCGCCAGGAATACAGTTTGACGAATTTGAAGCGCATTCACCTGGAATCACATTTGCGCGGCGAGTTTTCCGCGAATGGGAGATTGTCCAATGTCATCATTTTTATGATCGTGGGAATTCTGATTCTGCTCATAGCTTGCGTAAATGTTGTGAATCTGTGGACAGCGAGATCGATGATTCGTGCGCGAGAAGTGGGCTTGCGTAAGGTTATCGGCGCGAGAAGAAACGAGTTGATGCAACAGTTCTTGGGGGAATCGATCCTACTGGTTGTGGTTGCAGCCTTGTTCGCCGTAGGAATAGCTGAATTGAGTCTGTCATGGATTAATACGATAACCCAGAAGCATTTATCAATGACTGTATTCTTGCAACCAACGATGATTGTCTCTGCGTTGACGTTTCTCTTATTGATGGGATTGGCGGCGGGTTTCTATCCTGCCGTTTTTCTTGCGGGCTTTCACGCGCTCTCTATGGTCAAGGGTGGTTTTCGCTCGTCGCGAAAGGGCCGTCATCTGCGCAGGACCTTGGTGATCCTCCAGTTCGTCATTTCCATCGGGCTTATAGCCGGCATCGGAGTTATCCATGAGCAGATGGAATACATGCGGCGAGCCGACCTTGGGTTTGCCGGCGATCAAGTGGTGGTTATGGAGACTCAGGACGATCCTCAAACCCGTGTGGCCTATTCGGTGCTGAAGGAAGAGGCTCTGAATCTGCCAGGAGTCAAGATGACCAGCTTGTCCTCGGATGTTCCCGGTAAGGAATTGGGCAACAATGTCGTGCGCCTGGGATGGGGAGAAGACGCACCATGGAATGATATGAGATTTCTCAGAGCCGACTACGATTTTTTTGAATTGTTCGGAATTGAGCTGGTTGCCGGACGGTTTTTTAACAGATCGTACCCCTCAGATGAAAATGAGGCCTTTTTGCTCAATGAATCCGGCGTGCGGAGATTGGGGTTTCCCAGCCCTGAAGACGCTTTGGATAAACCGCTTAAGTGGCAGAATAAGAAAGGGCGTGTGATCGGGGTTATAAAGGATTTTCATTGGCGTTCTCTTCAACATGAAATCGAACCGTTCATTGTCGTTTTGCAGACCAGCCATGCCAGTCATTTATCCATAAAGGTTGATGCGGCAACGTGGCCC
>JAGQUY010000204.1 GCA_020438245.1 Bacteroidota bacterium | reverse complement strand
CGCGTCGTCGTAATTCTTGGCCTTAATGATGGCCAGAACGGGTCCGAAGATCTCCTCCAGCGAGATGGTGTCCCGCGGTTTCACGTTGTCGATGATCGTGGGCCAGATGCAATTGCCCTTCGAGCCGTCCGACGTTCCGCCAAAAACGACTTCGCCATGCTCCTGTTTGGCTTTATCGATATACCACAGGATGCTTTCCATTGCCTTTTGGTTGATCACCGGTCCCATGTAGGTTGAACCATCCGCAGGATCGCCGACCTTGAGCGTCTTGGCCTTTTCAACCAGCTTCTTGACGAATTTGTCATGAATGGCTTCGTCCACAATGGCGCGCGAGCACGCGGAGCACTTTTGGCCCTGGAAGCCGAAGGCGGAGAACAGAACCCCGTCCACCGCTTTGTCGATATCGGCCTCGCGATCAACGATGATCGAATCTTTTCCGCCCATTTCCGCAACCACTCTCTTGATCCATAACTGGCCTGACTGCGCTTCTGCCGCGACCTTATTGATGTGGAGGCCGACAGCCTTTGATCCGGTGAAGGCGATAAAACGGGTCTTGGGATGTTTCGTGAGTGCATCGCCCATACCCGAGCCCGGGCCGGGAAGGAAATTGATCACGCCTTTGGGCAATTTGACTTCCTCCATCAGTTCCATGAATTTGGCGGCAATCGTGGGCGAATCGCTCGACGGTTTCAGGACAACCGTGTTGCCCGCCACGACGGCTGCGGTGGTCATTCCAACCATGATGGCCAGCGGGAAATTCCAAGGCGGAATAACGGCGCCTACTCCAAGCGGTATGTACGAAAGATTGTTTTTCTCTCCCTTAAGCGGCGTCAGCGGTTGCTTCGATGCATAGCGGATCGCCTCCCGTCCGTAGAACTCGAGGAAATCGATCGCTTCGGCCGTATCGCCGTCGGCCTCTGCCCAGCTCTTGCCCACCTCGTACACCATCAGCGCCGAGAATTCGTGCTTGCGTTTTCGCATCAACGCGGCGGCTTTGAAAAGATAATCGGCTCGTTTCGCGGCCGGAACTTGTGACCATTTTTGAAAACGCTCATGAGCGATTTCAACCGCTTTCATGGCCAGTTCCTCGTTGCCGTCGTAGAAAGTGCCGATCACCTGTTCCCTATTGGAGGGGTTCAAGGATTTGAACGAATGGTTGGTTCGGATCCGGTCTCCATCTAAAATGATAAAATAGTCTTTTCCCAATTCCTTCTGAACCTTTGCAAGGGCTTTTTCGAAGGCTCGCCGATTGGCGGCTTTGGAAAAATCCGTGAAGGGTTCATTGCGGAAGGCTTTTACTGACTTTGCCATGGATACTCCTAGTTCTGTATGTTCGTATGTAGAAAGCAGGATGAATATATGAAACGCGTCAGGATGTTGCAAGCGAATCCGAAGAGGGTGTGCGAAGTTGATTGCCGGACGCACGACCACCGGTTCAAAACACGCCACACGGAAAGGAGCCGATGAGGTCAGAGGATACGGTGGAAGGAAAGTTGCGGGATTAAGTGTAAATAAAATATACTAATAATATATTATACGTATATTTTACTTTGAGTATTTTTCGCGCCATGCCGTCATGCCGCCGGACAGATTTCGAACGTCTTTGAATCCGTTCTTTTTCAGGAAGCTTGCTGCGAGGGAAGATCGATCGCCGCTTTCACATACAACCACCAACGGCCTGCCTGTTGGAATTTCATACAAGCGGTCTTTCAGAAACCCGGCGTGAATATGCAACGCCCCGTCGATATGATCTTCGGCGAATTCAGCAGAGGATCTTACGTCGAGGATATTCAGACGGCCCTTGGTTCTTTCCAATTCAACCGTTTCGCAATCGACTAACTGCAGAGAGTCCATTTGTGCGCCCGTCCATTCGACGGAGGAAATATAGCCTCGTATCCGGTCGAGGCCGATTCGAACCAGTTTGCGCGTAACTTCTGCTATACGAGAAGGATCGCATACCACGACAAACGGCCGGTCGTAGGGTATCATCCATCCGGCCCACGTGCTGAATGCATTGTTGTCCTGAATATGCAGACTGCCCTGCAGGTGCCGTTCGGCAAACAGAGACCGGGGTCGGGTGTCAACGATCAAACCATCGGCGCCTATCCATTCAGACAGCTCAGCGGGCGAAAGCTGCGGAGGTTGGGGAAGGCTCCCAAGCAGTACCGGACCGGTTTTGTTCCATTGTTT
>JAGQUY010000203.1 GCA_020438245.1 Bacteroidota bacterium | reverse complement strand
TGCCCGGAGTCTTGGCGATTTCGGGGCCCAACTACGTCGACAAGCAAAATGCACTAACCGGAATTCTTGCCCTGAAAAAGGCTCTTGCCGGACAGGATCTCACCGGGTTTCCTCTTGTCCTTGTGGTTGATGACAGTTCTTTTGTTTGCCAATCGTTGAATAACTTCCTGTGGGTCGTCTTCACGAGGTCCAATCCGGCGGCCGACATAGATGGCGTCGGGGATTTTTGCGACCAAAAGCACTGGGGTTGTCGTGGTTCTTTGATTATCGATGCTCGTATTAAACCTCACCACGCGCCGCCGTTGATTCAAGATCCGGTCATTACGCGCAAGGTCAACGAACTCGCCTCAAAAGGACATAGCCTGCATGGAATCCTCTGATCCAATTTCGGGTCAGCTTGTAATAGTCACAATCTGTGCTTATTTTTTTCCCGAAATGACCGTCATCATGGCATATGAAACCTGCAAGGATAAGATTATCAGATGGAATTGACCTGCCTTCATATTGCGGATATTTTCGGAAAACCCGGAATGGCTATTGTGTCCGAAGAACTTCCAAAACTCATCCAGGAACGTAAAATTGACTTTGTTATAGCGAACGGTGAAAATGCGGCCGAGGGCAAAGGCATAACTGATCAAATGTGTCAGCAATTGTTCAATCTTGGCGTTCACGTCATCACCAGCGGCAACCACATATGGGATCGGAAAAAGACATTTTACTCCGAGAATCCCCTCATTCAGAAATATCTTCTGCGTCCGATCAATTATCCCATTGGCAATGAGGGTCAGGGCAGTGCGATTTACCAGATGAACAGCGGGGTCAAGGTGGCAGTGGTAAACGTGCAAGGACGAACGTACATGTACGATATAGAATGCCCATTCCGCACGGTCGAGCGCGAACTGGAACGTATCTTGAAGGAAACCCACATTATTATTGTCGATTTCCATGGAGAAGCGACCGCTGAAAAGATGGCCTTTGCCTACTATATGGATGGGCGGGTAAGTGCAGTGATCGGCACACACACTCATGTGCAAACGGCAGACGAACGGATTCTCGAAGGAGGCACTGCTTATCTGACGGACGTCGGAATGACCGGGCCCCATGATGGAGTGATTGGAATGCACAAGGACGCTACCATCCGGAAATTCATCCTTCAGACGTATTCCAAATTTGAGCCCGCGACGGGCGACGTACGTTTTCATGGCGCGCTCTTGAAGATCGATACCAAAACCGGGCGGGCATCCAAGATAGAACGTATTCGAATTGACCAGCGATAGGAGAAGCAGTGAGCGCATCCATTATTGACGGCAAACAAATTGCATCCGAGATCAAAGATGAAATCCGAGATGACGTAGCCAGACTGAGGGCCCGTGGAATCGTCCCAAAATTGGTAGCCGTTCTTGTCGGTGAAAACCCTGCGTCGCAGGTTTATGTGAGAAACAAGGGTATAGCCTGCCGGGATGTCGGGATGGACCATGAAACGATAAATTTGCCGTCTGAAACCACGCAAGGTGCATTACTAAGCCTGATTGAGAAGCTTAACGTGGATCAGAGCACATCGGGTATTTTGGTTCAATTACCGCTGCCCAAGCACATCAACGAAAACTCGATCATTCATGCCATCAATCCGGCGAAAGATGTCGATTGTTTTCATCCGTCCAACGTAGGCAGAATTTCCACCGGCGATCCTTTGTTTCTCCCATGCACTCCGGCGGGATGTCAGGAGCTCCTTTTGAGAAGTGGAAACGATCCGGCTGGTAAACATGTAGTCATCGTTGGAAGAAGCAATATCGTTGGGAAACCGCTGGCAAATATGCTTATCCAAAAAACGAACGGTGCAAATGCAACGGTCACGATCTGTCACACAGGCACGAGGGATGTCGCTTTCTTTACAAAACAGGCAGACATTGTCGTTGCGGCGGCTGGAAAAGCTGAAGTGATAACCGGAGACATGCTGAAATCCGGGTGCGCGGTCATCGATGTCGGCATTAATCGTTTGAAAGATGAGTCGAAGAAATCCGGCTATCGTTTGGTAGGAGACGTGCATTTTGAATCTGCCAAAGACGTCGCCGGTGCGATAACTCCAGTGCCGGGTGGCGTGGGACCGATGACCATTGTTATGCTGCTCAAGAATACCATGAAAGCCGCACAGATTTAAACAGAGGTTTTGTTATGGACATAAGAGACAGAAAAGTACTCGTATTGGGGGGGTGGGGCCTCGTTGGATCGGCCATCTGCCGAAAAGTAATGGAAGAGAAACCATCTCAGATTATAGTGACTTCGCTATTGAAACAGGAAGCCATGGATGCGGTATCCGATCTGAAAAGGGAGTTCCCTCGTGCCAAGAAGAACTTTTTCGTGCCGTGGTGGGGAAATGTTTTTGTGCGCGGCGAGTTCAAAGACATGGCCCGTGAAAAGATTCTCTCCTCTCAAAAATACCGGCAAATGCTGATCGACGATGTAATTGATGAAATGACGGATCAAGTGTTGAAACGTTCAGCGATGTTCAAGTTGTTGAACCTTCATAAACCCGATATTATTATCGACTGCATCAATTCCGCCACTGCCATTGCGTATCAGGATATCTTTCAAAGCGCCCGCAGTGTGTTGAAGCAGGTGAAGCAATCGAAAAAAGGAAAGAAAAATGATCTCTCCGAATCGGTTGAAAGGCTGGTTTGTACACTGTATATGCCCCAGTTGATCCGTCATGTCCAGATCATGTACCAGTCGATGCTGCAAAATGGTACAAAAATGTATGTCAAAATCGGCACGAGCGGCACCGGTGGAATGGGTCTGAATATACCGTATACCCACAGTGAGGAAAAACCCTCCCGAGTATTACTTTCGAAGTCGTCGGTGGCGGGGGCACACACCTTGCTGCTCTTTCTAATGGGACGAACGCCCGGAGGTCCCATTATCAAAGAAATAAAACCGACCGGATTGATCGGATGGAAAAAGGTCGACTTTGGTGAAATTAGAAAGAAGCAGCTACCGATTCGGCTGGTCGATTGTCTTCCGGAAAATGCCTATACGCTCCGGGGAAAGGTTAAATTGAAAACGCCCGGCTTCGCAAAACAAACAGGAAAGACGCTCACATCCGTTTATATCGACACGGGAGAAAATGGGGTATTTTCTCGTGGAGAGTTTGAGGCAATTACCACTCCGGGTCAGATGGAATTCGTGACACCGGAAGAAATTGCGGACAGCGTTATTTACGAAGTTCGGGGAGGCAACACGGGACATGATATCATCAATGCGCTCGACAATGCCACCCTGGAACCGACGTACAGAGCGGGGTACCTGTTCCACGGTGCCTTGAAGAAATTGCAGCGACTGGAAAAGCTACATCATATTGACAGCGTTGCGTTTGAAATGCTGGGCCCTCCGAGGGTCAGTAAACTTTTGTATGAAGCGTACCTTCTGAAACTTGCGTTCTTTGATCTGAAAACCGTTTCAAAAACAGACTCAAGGAAATTGTCTTCTGCGTTGACGGACATTATCAAAACGAACCCGGAGTTACGAGCACAGATCATCTCCATCGGAATTCCCATACTGCTTCCGGACGGTCGATCCATGCTGCGCGGAGACGAAATCAAGATTCCGCCGTTTCGGGGTGAGAATGAGCTTAAGATCACCAAGGCAAGCCTTGATCTTTGGGCCAACGACGGATGGGTGGATTTGCGTGTTTCCAATATGGAAAAGTGGCGCAGGCGCTGCGCGGATCTGTTCCGCGACGTGAACAACATCCCCGAAGACTCAACCGGTTCCCGGTACCTACGCAACATCGACTACTGGACTAATTTTCCGGAAATTGATCCCGGAAAAATGGTAGGTTGGATTTTTTCCATCGAGGAGCGCGGAATGCGCATGAAGTCATGATAAGTAAAATAGACCACCTTGGAATTGCGGTACCGAATCTCGAAGAAGGTATAGAAATTTATAAGAGCATGGGATTCGAGTATTGCGGAAGGGAAGTCGTTGAGGAACAGAACGTCGAAACGGCTTTTTTCAAAATCGGAGAATCCATGATCGAATTGCTTGCGCCCACCGACCCCTCCAGCCCAATAGCAAGATTCATACAAAAGAACGGCGGCAAAGGCGGAATTGCCCATATTGCAGTGAATGTCCCTGATCTCAAATCCAAGCTGGAATCCCTGAAGAAAGCTGGGCTTCAGTTGATTGATGAGACACCGAAAACCGGCGCACATGGTGCGAGTATTGCGTTTGTCCACCCAAAATCGACGGGTGGTGTTTTGTTTGAATTTTGTCAAAAAAAAGATCAGTGATCGGTCTAGTTACGGCACTATCCTCCGAAGCACGTCCGTTGGTGGATGCGTTCAATCTTAAGAAGGATCAGGGGACCCGTCGTTTCGACCTTTATCGCTCAGACGATCTGAGTTTGATTGTGAGCGGAATTGGCAAAATCAAATCGGCTATCGCCGTAACGATCCTTTGCCAGAAATTTGAGTTGTCGAATCTGGTGAATGTTGGCATATGCGGCAGCCGAAACATGCTTCGTCCTGTCGGGCAGGCCTTGGCGGTTCACAAGATCACCGACGCAACAACGGGCAGGGATTTCTATCCGGAACTGCTTACGGACTATGGCTTGGAAGAGGGGGCTCTCACAACGTTTGATCGCGTGGTCACTGAAGACACTCCATTGGAACCCAATGTTGAATTAATTGACATGGAGGCGTCCGGTTTTTTTGAGGCGGCGTCGTATTTTCTCGAACTTGATCGAATTCATATCATCAAAGTGGTCTCCGATCATCTTAACGTGAACCATGTTACCCGTGAGTTTGTTGCAGGTCTTATTACCCGGAGAGTTGATGATTTGCGAAGGGTTCTTACCCTTCTTCCAGCTCCGAAAGCACCGCTTTTTTCACCGGACGAGCTTCTGGACATTAACCGGCTGGTTGCACACTTTAGGCTCACCAGCACTCAACAGTATCAGGTTCTAGATTGGATTCGAACCTCCAAAGTGAAGGGTAAGTTTACCGTCTCGCTTCTTGAAGAATTTGCCCGCACTCAACCAATGGGTAAATCGGCCACCAAGGCTATACTGAAAAATCTTCACGATCACCTTGTATAAACGTCACTTTAGTCATATTTATCTGGAAACGGAGGCCGCCAGGTTTCCAGATGCGAGGTCTCTGATTAAGAAATTTTCAAACGCCGTGGTTATAGAAATAGACGATTATAAACGAGTGTTCAATCGGACACGGCAGAATTTTCAAGCCCAGAAGAATTCGATGAAATTGATTCTTGCTACAAAAAAAGATCGTTTGCTTTATCCGGGATCTGACATGTCGCCAAGTTTTGGTCATGCACAGTTTTATTACAATACGATGGTTCTCAACTGCATCTATAATTGTGATTATTGCTATTTGCAGGGGATGTATGACTCGGCCAATCTTGTTGTCTTTGTTAACTCAGACGATTTTTTTTCAGCCGTCGAATCAAAGCTGCAAGATCATCCCGTCTATCTTTGCATTTCATACGATACGGATCTGCTTGCTTTTGAAAACGTTCATCCTTTGTGCGCTCGTTGGATAAACTTTGCATCCACTCGACCCGACTTGACCGTCGAAATTCGTACCAAGAGTTCCAACTACAAGGCGATTGGCCACCTTCATGCGGTCAGTAATGTTATTTTGGCTTGGACGCTGTCACCTCAGGCGGTTACACAGACGTATGAAGTCCAGACACCGCCGCTTGAGCAGCGTCTTCGTTCTGTCGAATCAGCAATTGCCGATGGATGGCGGGTGCGGTTGTGTTTTGACCCTGTTCTCGCTGTGAAAAATTGGTCCAATGTCTATGGCGATTTTTTGGAGAGCCTTCGCTTAAGGGTGAGTTGGGACAAGGTGTATGATGTCAGCGTTGGGACCTTCAGAATGAACGGAGGGTATTTGTCCAAAATCAAATCGGCAAGGATGGATTCGGACATCCTGTACGACACCATGAAGCTCGAGGACGGTACAGCCTCTTATCCGGCACCGGTACACGAGGAAATTATGGCGTGGATGACCGACAAATTACGTCCGCTGGTTGGATCGGAAAGGCTGCATATATGAAAACGGCAATCGTAACGGGTGCCTCGTCCGGAATCGGAAGAAGCATTACAGAGATGCTCGTTCGGCAAGAGTTTACCGTTTTCGGTTTTGCAAGACGATTCAAAAGTGCAACAGGGTCCGATGATTGTTTCCAGCCGGTAGAATGTGATGTGACCGACCTACGTCTGCTTGAGGCCAGGGTCAAAACAGTGCTGGAAAATCAAGACGGGCTCGATTTATTGGTCAATAACGCAGGTGTCGGCGTTTTTGGTCCGCATGAGGAACTGAACACGCTCGATTTGAAAGCGATGCTGGAGACCAACTTTGTTGCACCCATCTTGCTCACCCGACTTTGCCTTAGGGCATTGAAGAAACGAAGGGGCATGATCGTCCAGATTGGATCGACGTCGGCATTGAAGGCCAGCCCGATTGGCAGTGCGTATGCTGCCAGTAAGGCCGGTTCGGGTCATTTTTCTCTCTCGTTATTTGAAGAAGTTCGGAAAAGCGGAGTGCGGGTTGTTACGATCAATCCAGATATGACAGAAACGCCTTTCTATGACCAGGCATCCTTCGGCACCCATGAGGATGCAGATTCCCGGTTGCTTCCACATGAGGTTGCAAAAGCCGTGGAGACAGTTCTGCTTCAACGCGAGGGGAGCGTCATTTCCGAGCTTACCATCAAACCGCAACGCGTGCAGATCAAAAAGAAATGACATCGCGGCTGGAAGAAACCGGCTAAACTCGACTTCAGTATCCCTTCTTTACCTGTTTTTCTCTCAGGTAATCGGGAACGGTCCTGAAAACAAAATCCCAAAATGGATTGCTGACACCATAGGCGGTGTGATCGTCTTCGAAATGATGACGAATATGGTAGTCTTTGAGCCATTTTCCAACGCCCGATCGCATCGGCCAATGATGCGTTGCATAGTGAATAGAATCATACACAACGTAACCGGTCATAAATCCCGCAAACAAGGGCGGAGTATATACCCCAAACGCGAGCCGGAACAGATAATAGAAGAGGATAGCCAGCGGAACGCTGACCGGAACCGGCATTACAAGACGGGTACTATCCCGGGGATAATCGTGGTGGATACCGTGGACCAAGAAATGGAGATTCTTGGCCCATTGGCTGTGCGGTTCATAGTGGAACGCCCAACGGTGAATCACATATTCGGTAAGGGTCCAGATGACAACTCCCAGCAGAAAATAACTGACGATTTCAGAGGCGACAAGAGACTGGGAAGCAATATATAGCATATAGATCACAACCGGGGTGAATACCACGATCGGCGTAGCTGGGTGGATGTGACTGAAGTATTCCAACACCGGATTCTTAAACAGCCGGATTGTTTCGTCCTTGTTAGAAACAAATTTTGCGGGCATATGTCTAGACCTCTGGTTTTTTTACAGATCATTCATGACGGTTCTTTGAACACCTGTATCTACAGGGTTTAGGACAACCATCTGGCGCGAATATAGGCAATTTAGAGGATGAAGCAAGAGATTTTTTTCACATCCTGAAGCCTTCCGTACCGCACGGATGATTTTCCGCAGAATTCCTTCCGAGCTATTCTGGAATCCTCTTCAGTTCGAGTTCTGTGAAGTCAAAGTCGGGGTTGGGTATATCAATTCTCATCTCAGACGCCGTGCCACTGGCATCCAGAACAAACGTTACGAAACCCTTGGGCAACGTTGGATCGCGCAACTCAATTTGGAAGGAATCATACTGCCAGTGACTCAGGTCACCAACAAAAGACGCCGTGGGGAGAAAGGTGACTACGAGCTTCTCCTTAATAAGCGTTACGGTGACGTCACCATACATGGTGCTGCGGTACTTTCCGGTATACCCCTGCAGGGGCAAGGACGGTTTAGTGTCCTTTTTTCTTGCTTCCTCTGCCAAACGTTCCCTTTCGCTATCCTTTTTCTGAGCATCCATTGCCGATTTGAGCAATTCTTTCGACCAGTCCTTGCCGGTGGCTCCCAGATAGGTGTCCAAAATCGTGTACTGCATTGCGGTTGAAAGCGCACTGATACTGTTGGTCAGAATGATGAAACCCAGCCGCTCTTCCGGCACGAGGCATATCTTGGATATCATTCCATCCATTCCTCCTCCATGTTCCACTATTTTGCGGCCCTGATAGTCGGAGGTGAACCAGCCCAGGGCCGCTGCGCGAAAGTGGGTGCTGGGAAAACGTCGTGCCGAACTCATACTTACGGGCAGGACAGTTTGTGGGGTCCACAATTCAAAGCGCGTTTCCGGTCTGATCAAGTTGGCCAGTGAATCCGGTTTAAGCCACATTTTGATCCACCGGCTCATATCGTAGACATTGGAGTTGATGGCCGCATCGCAACCTGCATTATCCACATTGCGATAGGGAATGGTTATCAATTTGCCGTTGTGGGTTGTGTGGGGCGTGGCAACATTTGTATTGCCCTCGAATGCCCGTATTGTCGTATTTGTCTCCTTCATCCCGAGAGGTACGAAGATATGTTCTTTAACATAAGCATCCCATGTCATGCCGGTTACTGCGGGAAAAATCTCGCCTGCCGTAATGAACATGATGTTCTGGTATCCGTATTTACTCCGGAAGCTGTAACTGGGTTTCAGATACCGAACTCGTTTTACGACTTCCTCACGGGTGTAGCCGGTTCCGTACCAGATTAANNCTCCGCCAAAGGTTTTTGAGCCGCTTCGGTGGCAAAGCAAATCGCGAACCTTCATCTCCCGCGTAACGTAAGGGTCGAACATTTGAAAATAGGGCACATAGTTGGTGACCGGATCATCCCAATCGAGTTTTCCCTGCTCTACAAGCATACCCAAACAGGCTGTGGTGAAGGCCTTTGAAAGGGAAGCGATGGCAAAGAGGGTGTGTATATCTACCTTGTCTGTCGTTCCAATTGTTCTGATTCCAAAGCCCTTTGCAAAAACCAGAGAATCGTCCTTCACAATGGCGATGGCCATGCCGGGGACTTCCCATTCGTGTCTCGACCGATCAAAATACGTTTCCAACGATTGCAGGTCGACTTTGGATTTTTGTGCTGAAAGCGTAGCGGAAATCAGGCCTACGGCAAACAGCAAAGCCGGTATTTTTTTCATGCAAGCTCCTTTTGCCTGTCGATTTTGTTGTAAACCCGGTTGTAAATCAAAAGGGACACTGCCGCGGCAAGCCCTATAGCAACAAAATAGTACCAAATGTAGTTGGCATCAGCGTACGCGCCCGGAATCTGGTCTGGCGTCAATGTATGCGGATCAGGACAATATTGCGTTAAAAGATAGCCGGAGAGTCCGAATCCCAGGATGCTTGCCAGGAATGAATGGAGATGTCCAAAACCGAGGTACAGACCTTCCTGCCCGGAGGGAGCCTGATGAGAGAAGAATTCGAGATACCGGGGCGAAATAAAACATTCAGCCCAGCCCTGCAATACTATTCCCGCGATAAGCATAATGGTCACGGGATGAGCGCTGAAACTTCCAGCGATGGTAATGTTTTCTCCGAAGAGAGACTGCAGGAGCGGGCTGGACGCCATGAGGAACGCCGATATCGGCATGATTAGCATGCCCACAATTATGCTGGTGATGGCTTTCACCCTTTTCATAAGATACGTGATCACCACTACAGAACTCATCACCACAAAGGGATTCACATTGGCAATCCACTCCGGAGAGGCTTCAGGCCCAACCATACGAAGTACGTACTTGGGCATCGTTGCGTACATTTGATGTTGAATCATCCAGAAACCCGTCACAATGAGAATGAGCAGGAGCAGTCGGACGTTGGTAACGACGCGTACGAAATCTTTCCATGTTTCGGACAAGGATTTTGCAGATTCATGGTTCTTGTCAAGATTTTGATAAAACAACACAACCGAAACCAAAGCCAGGAAACACAGTGCCGCCGAAAAGTAATTGATGGACTCAAGTCCGAGATTGAGCCGCAAAGGGTAAGCGATGGATTTACCGGAGAAAGAACCAATGTTGACCATGGCATAAAAGATTGAATATGCGCGGGCTCGGTTTTCCGAGTTCGTGGTTTTGGCAACGGTTCCGGTTATAATTGCCTTGATAAACGAGGCACCTATCATTGCAATAACAAGCGAGGGAACGACGGTGGCCTTGTATGGAAGTGCGCCGAGCCCGAAATACCCGATCGTCAGCATGGAAAACGCGAGTATGACTGCCTTCCGAAATCCTATCTTGTCCGCCAGTGCTCCGGTAAACGGAGGCAAAAACCACGTCCCTGCGCTGAAAAAGCCACCAATCCAAGCGGCATCAATGTCATCAAAACCGACCACGTCGCTCAGATACAGCGTGAGCGCGATAAAGACACCGTAATACGCACCTCGCTCAAACAATTCAACGGTATTGGCCACCCAAAATGTTCTGGGAAAGTTTTTGGACATGGCTTACTCCTGGTTGGGCCGGTACTATTTCTTAGAGAAGCCGGCTATGATAGGAAAAAACGACCAACGTCTGCGGGGCCGATGGGCGTGTCTTGGCGTTGATCGTCCTGGAGTGGCTGGTAATCAGTTCTACTATTCGACGATCTTACAGAGTTTGAGAAATTGCGGCGAGAATGCCTGCCCCTCGGTTTTGACACGATTCATGCTGAGGATGATCTTCGGTTTACCTGCATCCGCCATAACCGACATGCTCACGTCTCCTGCCTGGACCAGCGCGGGAACACCTGACATTGTCAAAATACCCTTGGAAGCACAAATTGTAGAGATTTCCTTGCATTGAGCCGGCGTCAGATCATCGCACAGATAAACCAGGTTGGCACCCAGAGCCTCAACCACAGCAAGAAAATTGTCCCGCCCGGTATATGCACCATCAAACACTTGGCAAGAATTGGATTTAATTGATTTTCCCGAGAACTCTGTAGACGCTTTTGCCCGGTTTGAATTGTTGTCGGAGCGGGAAAGAATAAGCAAGTTGGCGCCTTTGAGCT